>NZ_JADMOD010000020.1:0-38275 GCF_015558525.1 Anaeromassilibacillus sp. D41t1_190614_C2
GCCGGGCCAGAATGCTACAAAGCACTGCACAGTGACGATTGGATAAATGCTTCTAAAGGACACTCCCTTGTGGAGCGGAACACGCCATAATTGCGGTTTGCTTCCGTGGTTGCCGCCGTAGGCGCGTCCTGACCGGAGGTCCGCGAAAGGCACTGCGTGCCCGCCGTAGGCGTGAAAGACGCTGCACGTCCAGTGAAGCACTGTGCAGTGACGATTGGCTAAGTGCTTTTGTAGAAAGGGTTACGAAATAGAAAAAGGTTCTTTCTTAAATAAATGAAATAGCAAGGCCCCTTCCCCGGAATTTTCCGGGGAAGGGGCCTTTTGCATTTTTCTTTTCAATTCGGAGGTGTGATTCGTCTGTAAGAAAATACAAAGGAAACTCGTATGGATGGACTCTTAGAGAAAAGATAGTTTAAAGCAGGTTTATCCGATGAATGGACGATGTTAATATCAACAATTTTGGGTATAATCCCGCCGGAAAATCTTGCTTTTTGTGAACAAATATGATAATATAAAAAACATTCCTAAAGCCGTATCTTAATAAGATTATAAGAATCTTATTAGAATTCCGATGCTTGTTTGCCTCTGCAAGAAACAGCGCGGTGCTTACATTGGCAACCAGCATTTTGAAGGCTGTGGGTGCGATCGGGTGCAGCAAATGGGAGGAGGCGGTATGGCCACGGACACAGCGGTATGCATGCTGTCTGGTGGCGGAGAACGAACCAGGAATTAGGACCCCAGGAAGGGGGCTTCCCAGATATGCTAGAAAGGAGAACAAAATTTTATGAAAAGGAACATGAAAACACGTCTGTTCAGCGGCCTTATCGCATTGTGCATGCTGCTGACATTCCTCCCGACGACAGCGTTTGCAGCAGACGGCGACGTGGCGCAGGTTGGAGATAAGACGTATGCAACGCTGGATCAGGCGGTGGAAGAGGCGCCGGAGGGTTCAACGATCACCCTGCTTCAGGACTGCGAATTGACCAAAGGTTTTAATAAGACGTTGACCTTTACCGGAAATGGTAAAATCACCATTGACCGCCAGCTTACCAGCAACGGCGAAGGTTGGATGTGCTTTGGCCTCAATGACCCCAGCCGCGTTTTGACCTTTGACGGTGCCGGCGTTTCTGTAGAGTGGACGTCGGATGGTACGTCTCCTTGGTTGATGCTGTCCTTGAGCGGCACATTGAATGTCACAAATGGAGCGGAGCTGACCTTTAAGTTTGATAGCCGGACAACCGGCACCCGCAACGCTATTTATATGAATGCTGGATCGGAGATCAATGTGACGGATGGATCGACGTTCCAGATTCTTGGCGTTGGTACGGAGGGCAATGCGGGCCAAGGAATCCAGCTGGATGCAGCGGGCACCGCCAATGTAAATGTCACCGGCGGCAGTAAATTCCTGATTGACGGCACAAACCGCGGTTATGTAAACAGCCCGACGATTTATGTCGAGGATTCGACGTTCGCTATCCAGAATTGTACAAGCAACGCTTCAAATGGCGGTAAATTTACCGCCATCAATTCGCAGATTACCTTTGAGAACAACAACGGCCATGGGCTGTCTGCCAGCAATGTGACCATTGAGAACTCCGTGCTGAACTGCAATAACAATGCCTATTATGGAATTACCTATTCCGGCGATATGACGATGGACGAAACATCGGTCATCAACGCGAACGAAAATGGCTATGGGTATACGGGCGGCGGCCTGCGTGCCTACGGCGTTTCCACCGTGGAAGCAAAAGCGGAAATCAATATCTTGAATAACGTCCGCAACGGCATGGAGAACTACGGAACCTTCAACATTGCAGAAGGCGCGAAGTTTACGGTTACAGGCAACGACGAGCCTTCTACCAACGGCGGCGGTATCTATAACGGCGGCAGGCTGGTTTTGCCCAGCACGGCTGTTATTATGAACAACTCGGCTTATCAGACGGGCGGCGGCATCTGCAATGCCGGAACCGTTACCATCCCTGTTGGCGTAAAGCTGTACAACAACCACGCTGGGGATGCAGGCGACGATCTCCATAACCGCGACGGAGCAACCGCCACTTTGACGGATGTGGGCGATATGTGGGTACTGGACGATTGCGACCACCTCATCGACGGCTGGTACGACGATGCGGAAGGAACGCGCTGGGAAGCCCATGCGGAAACCGAAGATGGAAACCACATCGAAGAATTCACGGATTTCTCCGAAGAAACCGGCTTGGCTACTGTTAGCGGCCTGACCTCTCTCAAAGCAGCCCACGGCAAAGACCCCATCGATAAGACCAGCTTCCCGGGCCTGGATAAGGTCATTGTGACAGAAGAAGGCGACAAGAAAGAGGATACGGCAGCAGCAGGCGATACCGTGGATTTCAAACTGACGTCCAACGTGCCGGATGATCTGCTCAACTACATAAAGCCCGAGGATGCAGAGGATCCGGAAGTAACCAAATCGGAAATTAACACGCTGGCGAACGTGCCTTTGGAAGAGCGCGGCCATTATGAGCTGACATTCCATGACGACATGGATGATGAATTCGAGAATCCCACCAATTTTGTGGTCAAGGTTGGGGATGACGAACTGATTCAGCCTGACCAGTATACGATCAACTACGAACCGGCGCAACATGAAGATGGCACAACCTGCGATTTTGAGATCACCGTGGACCTGGTCAATCTCTACGAGATGGGGGCCATCGACGACGAAGACATCGCAAACGCTACGCCGATCACCGTGACCTATACGGCCACATTGTCCGAGGAAGCAACGGCTGGCAGCTATCAGAACACCGCGTGGGTTACCTATCCGGACGGCGAGACAGAGAAATCCATCGTCAAGGTCAATACATATAAGATCGATGTCTTTAAGTACGACCAGACCAATGAGGAGAAAGGCCTGGAAGGTGCGAAGTTCGAGTTCTACCAGAAAGATGGCGAAGGAAATCCCATCAATGTCGTCGTTGAGCTGACTTCGGACGCGAATGGCCATATTATTCTGGATGGCCTCGATGCCGGCGTCTACTACCTGAAGGAAACAGAAGCGCCCGAGGGTTATGTTTGCAGCAACGAGGAACTGACCATTACCATTCCCGACCAGGCAGATGCGAGCAATGTTGTTACTGTCAAGTTTGCCAACAGCCCGGTTCCGCACACCGGCGGCACGGGTACCATGCTGTTCACCGTTGGCGGTATGGGTATCCTTGCAGCAGCAGGCGCCGTGATGATCGTCCCCCGCAAATTCCGCAAAAAAGAAGAATGCTGATTTACTCCCTTTCAACCGTTTCTGAAGCAGTAGGAACAGAGGATAAAAAAGGTCCCTGCTGCTTCGGCGGCGGGATTGCCGCAAAGGCCAGCGCTGTCCGATAAGCGTTTCAAAAGCGAGGCAATCCCCCAATGGTTATGCGTTGAATCATGATCGAAAAATCTTCATAAAACAGGGAAGCTCCCGTCCTGGATGTTCCAGGGCGGGAGCTTCCTATTTTATAAATCCGTATTTGTAGCCCTTTTCTCCGCATTAGGCGTTTTTGGCGCGTCCAAGTTCTACAAGCTTCTTTGCCATAGCCGCCAATTCCCGCGCGGCTATGCCCGGGGTTGCGCTCGACATAATGGCGGACACCACGGCAATCCCGCTGATCGGGCATCCCTCCAGCACGGACAAGTTGTCCTGTTTGAGCCCTCCAATGGCCACAACCGGGATGTGCACTGCCCGGCAGACCTCGGAGAGGGTCCCCACGCTGGTGGGAATCGCGGCGGCCTTTGTCTGCGTTGGGAAAATGGCCCCCGTCCCCAGGTAATCGGCCCCCTGTTCCTGCGCTTCCAGCGCCTGTGCAACGGTCTTGGCCGTTGCCCCGACGATTTTGCCGGGCCCTAACAGCTTCCTTGCCACGGAGACAGGAAGGTCGCTTTGCCCCACATGTACGCCGTCCGCGTCCACCGCCAGGGCGACATCGATGCGGTCGTCGATCAGAAGCGGCACATGATACCGCTTGGACAATTCCTTGACAGCCAGGGCCTCTTCATAAAATTCCCGGCCATCCTTGTCTTTTTCGCGGAGCTGCAACAGGGTTACCCCGTTTTGCAAAGCTTCTTCGATCACGCGGAGAAACGGTTCCCGTGCGAGGTGGTCGCTGTTGGTGACGAGATAGAGCAGGCAGTCCGATTGGTTCATAGGGATGCTCCTTCCATATGTAGATTCTGCGCGAGCGCTTCCGAGGAAATCGTCGATAAGGCGTCCAGCAAAGCGGCGTGGAATGTTCCGGACCCCCGGCCGCGCGCCCTTGTCTCTGCGGCAGCTTGTTCGCCGCAGATCCCCATGAGGGCAGCCGCTGTGACAGCGGCCTCCAGCGGCTGTCCACCGGCACAGCAGGCCCCCGCCAAAGCGCTGGACATGCAGCCCGTCCCGGTGATTTGCCCCAGCATCGGGTCGCCGTTGGAGAGGAACCAACAGGACTGCCCATCCGATACGATGTCCACCTCGCCCGAGGCGGACGCCACGCAGTGAAAGCGGCGCGCGGCTTCAACGACCCATCGCGCCTGCTGCTTCGCCGTGCTGCGGGTGATCTTGTCATCCGCGGCAACGTCTACGCCGTCCGTGGTGGAATCGCCGCTGCATAGGGCGCGGAGCTCCGAACTGTTGGCCCGGATGATGGAAAATGAGGCGATCCCCGCTAATTCCGCAAAAAATGCGCGGCGCAATGGGCTGCACCCAACCCCGGCGGGGTCGAGCACAATGGGGATACCGGTTTTCCCGGCGGCGCACGCCGAGCGCCGCATAGCTTCCATGCGGGAGGCGCTGATGTTCCCTAGGTTTAAGACCAGGGCTTGGGCGTGGCCGGTGATTTCCGCAGCCTCATCCGGATGTTCGGCCATGATTGGGCGTGCGCCGAGCGCCAAAACCGCGTTGGCGCAGTCGTTGATGGAGATGTGGTTTGTGATACAATGGATCAACGGCGCCGTTTGCCGCAAATTTTTGAGAAGCAGGGCCATGGATTCCATTTGGTTCATTGGTTCGCCATCCTTTGCAGCCGGGTCAACAGCCCGTTTTTGGAAAGTGCGATTAAAAAGAGATACCCGGCAAAGCCACCGATGATCGTGCCTGCCAAGAACGACGGCACATAGGTGAACAAAACAACGCCGTCCATATGATAGAGGAACGCCATCACCGGATACGAGGCCATCGCGCCGATGATGCCGGTCCCGACGATTTCACCCGCCACGGCGGCGAGCATTTTGCCGGTCGCCCGATAGAGCAGCCCGGAGAGCACCGCCCCAAACACCGCGCCTGTGACCGCCAACAGGTTGACGCCCATGAGCCACATGCGCAAAAGGGCGATTAAAATCGCGCAGGCGAGGGCGTACCACGGTCCCAGCAAAACGGCAACAATGACGTTGATAAAATGCTGCATGGGGGCCATGCCGGGGACGCGCAAAATCGGGGATAAGACGACGCCCAGCGCGACCATCATGGCGAGAATGGCCATTTTTTTCACATTTGTTTTGGCTTTCATAGCATGCCATCCTTTTTGATACAGAAAAATAGGACACGCTGGCGGCATGTCCCTTTGAAAAGATTACCTGGCAAAAATCCCTAAAAGGCCGGTTTTCCTGCGGCCTTTCATAAGCCATCCAGACGGAAAGCAAGGGAAATGTGCAAGAACCAGCCCGGCCCTCTGCAAAGGCCGCCGGTCCAAAGTCTGTTTTATGCTAGCATATTTTTCCGAAGCTTGTCAAGAAAAGGGGGCTTGTGTCGTCCGTACAAAGATGCCGCCATAGTATATGCGGCACGGAAATACACGAATCTACGCCTCGAAACTTACGAGGCGCTCTGGCCAATAACCAGTTGGAAGCTCCAAAAGTCCGCTGCGTTGCATCATGCTCTGGAAGGGAGGCAACAAGTGCAAAAAATATAAAAAGCCATTGAAGATTGCTCTTCAATGGCTGGAATATACGGACCTTACCGCCGATCCCGGCAGTATGCATTGGGTATGCATGGCGCTAATTCAAATATATCACGCGAACTTACGATTGTTCTGTCCTGTATAACTGGTATTAGTATATGATAAAAAGGAATCGTTGTCAAGGGGATTTTTAAAATTTTTTAGAAAACATTTGTTCTATTTTGGTTGACTTTTTTCACCTATAGTGTTAGCATAAAATTAAAAAGAATCTTATTAAGATTCAAATGCGTTAAGGAGAAATGTCAATATGGATTACCTTGTATGGGGGGAGGAATACCTGCGGGAGGCGGAACATCTCCGCGAGCGGGTGCGTCTGCTGCGGCGTCAAGCCGCGGACGCGACAGAGGAAAAAGAGGCGGACAAGCTGGAGGGGCGGATACAACTCCTGTATGGGATGTATCTGGACTGCCTCCATGTGGGGAACTACCTGATCAAATGTGGGAGGTTGCGATGAGGAGAAAATCCAATCTGAGCTTAGAACTCTTCGGGGACCGGCTGCCGGCGATGCAGGGAAGCGGCGGCGAACCGGATGCGGAATATCGAAAGATGCTGCGGGCCTTACACGCCGCTATGGAGGGGGAGTTGACCCAGCGGCAGCGGGAATGCATCCAACTGCGGTATTTCGAGCAGATGCGCGTAAATGAAATTGCCGGGCTGCTGGGGCTTACGCCGGGGACGGTATCCGTCCATATCAAAAAGGGGCGGGAGCGCCTGGGGAAGGTCATGCGCTATTCGTTCAGCCGCCTGGAGCCTTCCAATAAGCCGTTGCCGGAGGAAGATTGACCTGCGGCTTATTTGGAATGGGGACGCGCCGGGGGAGAAAGCAGCAGACGGGTTTCACCGGGGTTCAGGCAGAGGATCTTTGCGCGGATGCGTGGATGCTTTAGGCGCTGGCGCACCATATTGCCCAGGGCTTGCCCGCCGTGGTACCCGTGGATTACGATGACCTCGGTCACACTGGCGGGCAGGCGGGACAAAAATTGTTCCAGCTTCCGCTTGGCGTCTGCGGTTGTGAGGCCGTGCAGATTGATTTCCACGGTGGTTTTGCGGGGATTTTGAAGCATATGATCGCGTCCTTATGTGAAAATTTTTCTCAAAAAAGATTCTTTATTGGATTTTATGGGGGTATATGTTAAAAAGAAAGAAAATCCGGAAAGGCCCGATGGGTCGCAAGATGTTAAAGGAGGGAGGACCATGCGGTTCTTAGGCAGGTGGAAAGAACTCTATTGCGGGTGCTCCGATCAGGAAAGCGCCCGTATCTGTGCGCTTTTGGATGCGGCAGGCATCCCATATCGTTACCGGGCGAAATGCGGGCATGCGGGCGCCGCAGCCAGCGGCTGGATGCGCTTTGGCTCCTTTGGAAAATATCCCGCCGGTGTGGTGATGCAATATGTCGATGTCCGCAGGCAGGACCTAGAAATAGCAAAATTTCTTCTGGAACAAGCGGCGAGGGAGGGATAATCAATGCTGTGCTTTTGGCGATGGAAGCAGGTTTACGCCAGCACTTCCACGGTGGACTGCGACCAGGTCTGCAATGCGCTTTCCGAAGCCGGCGTCCGCTATATCCGCAAGGGAAAAACAGGCCATCCGGTGTTCTTTTTGGGTGGGGACACCGGCGCGCGCATGATGGCAAGCGCTATGATGGAAACTCCGGAGCATTCGACCATGTACTATATCTATGTACGGCGGAAGGACGAAGGAAGGGCCAACTATTTGCTATACCGCCGTTGACCGTGCGCATCGGCGGGAGGGGCTTTCCGGAAAAAGAAAAGGATTTGGAAGACAACCGTTTTCCAAATCCTTTTTGTTATGCATAGCGGGTTAATCGGAGGATTTCCCCGGGACATCGCCCTCAAAGATAAACTCAACCAGGCTTTCCGAGCACTGCTCACGGTATGGAACCAATACAGACCCCACATCTACGCGGGTGGCATAGTATTCGTCATCCCCCGGAACGCGGTGTTCTTCCATCGAATAGTTCATATAGGTGAGCGCATTTGCCGCAAGGAAAAATACCTCGTCCTTTGTCATATTGGTCTGGACCAGGCCCAGGCAATCGTACAGCGCTTTGTTGATCGTCCCAATATTGGAATTTTTAAACTTGTTCACCAAGCTGGTCAATACATTGCGCTGGCGCTGCGTGCGCTCGAAGTCGTCGCCGATCGCGCGGATACGGGAGTAGTAATGCGCCTGCTTGCCAGTGAGATTATGGGTACCCTCGGTCAGGTTGCGGCTTGGATCGCCGGAATACTGGTTGATCAGCCGGGCCTCCGCCGCTGTCAGCGTGATCTCCACGCCGCCGAGGTTGTCGATGATCTGGTCGAACGCCGAGTTATCGATCAGCACAAAGCGGTCGATATCCACGCCGAAATTGGCTTCGATGGTGGAGACGGCCAGTTGCCCGCCCCCCGCTGCGCCGTTCTGTTGATACCCCAGAGGGTAGGCGGCGTTCAGCTTATTGCTGCCATGGTAGGGGATGGCCACATACAGGTCGCGCATGAAGCTGGTCAGCTTCAATTTTTTGTGGCGGGTGTCGATAGAAACCATCATCATGCTGTCGCTGCGGCCCACATCGTTCGCTTGGTAATCATCCACGCCGAGCAACAGGATGTTGGTGATGGCATCGTCGTGGTACAGCCCACCCAACAAGTTGGGATCGCCCAATGTCTCGTCTGTGGAAGACGTGTCTTCATCGCTGCTGGAGACAGGGCTGGAACTGCTGGAAGGGGGCGCCAGCGAACTCAATTCCGTATAACCGATTTGGCTCAACAGCATGTCCGCATAGACGAGGCCGCTGCCAAATACCACCAACACCAGGCTCAAAAGCAAAACAGCAATGTTGCGGATCAGACGGATCCGCTTTTTTTTCTTATCTTGATTCACAGTATCATTCCTTAAAGCAACGGCCAAGCGGCTGTGCGAAAAATTTTTCGAAAAAAGGCGCATTAACTCGTATATTATACTGGTTTTGCAAGGAGATATAATTTTAAATAAGAAATTAAATATTTGTTAATCCCTGTATCAAATGGCATTTCAAATTTCCCTCCCTTGAGAAGGCTTGGAAAGGGGGATATGAGGGATTCCGCTATCCCCGGCCCTCTCCGCCCGTTCCCGGCTTGTCAGGGAAGGGACCCTTCGCGTGCAATTGGCCGGGCTGGGTTTCGTCGAGCGTCAGGGAATAGGCCGGGAGGAATTCGTCGAGGAAACAATCGGCCTCCGGCAGATGCAGGCCACGCACCGCTTTCCAGAGGCTTTCCTCCGCCTTGAGGAAATCTGTATTCCCCATGCGCCGCTCCTCCAAGCATTTGATGAGCGCCGAGAGCTTGTCCGCCGCCTTGACCAGCTTGTGCAGCTCGGCGTCCGATTCGCTGTCCCCGCCCAGCAGGGGCGCATAGGAATCCTGCAAATCGCTTGGAAGAAGGGAGAGCAGGGTCTGTTCCGCCGCCTTCTCCACCGCGCCGTAGGCGCCGCGGATGTCGGGGTTATAATATTTGACCGGCGTGGGGAGATCCCCCGTCAGCGTCTCCGGCGCATCGTGGAATAGCGCCAGTACAGCGGCCCGCTCGGGCTGGACGTGCCCGCCGAAGCGTACGTTGCGCAGGGTGGCCAGCGCATGGGCTAAGACCGCGGTCTCAAAGCTATGCTCGCTCAGATTTTCCTGTCGTGTGTTTCGCATCAGCCCCCAACGGTCGATATATTTCATGCGCGAAAGCATGGCGAAAAATTCGGATGGCATTTCCTCTATACCTCCAATACCACTGAAGGGCGCAGAATCTTTCAGATCCTTCCCAAAAATAGTCAGAAATTGGAAGAATTGAAAAAAGCCGCGCCGGTCAAATGTTTTTCTATAAGAATCAGATGATAGGCGGCCAGCCAGACCGCCGTGCGCGTTGGCCTCTTTTTGTGGCTCTGGCGGGCTCGCCCATTTTTTTGCTTGTTTTCCATGGGGCTGTGCTATAGTATAATAGGTCTGGTTTTTTATGGATGGAATTGGCAGGCAGAACGCTTCCTGTTCGATAAACCACGGCGGCGCGTTTCCCACAAAGATCGGCCGGAGTCCACGCTTCATCCACTTTTCCGGTCCATGGGCCGGTTTCCAGGCTTGTGGCTTTGCCCCATACGCATTATAATAATAGCATCTTGCGGGAAAAAATACCACGGTAAATGACGAAACAACGAAAAAGATAACGAAAGTCAGGTGATTCTGTGACGCGGCTGCGTTTTCCGGAAAAAGCTTCCAGCAATTATTGGAGGGCGTTCCTTTATGGGATCGGCATTGCCCTTGTGTTCTTTTTGCCCTTCATCATTTGGGATAACGGCTATTTTTTGTTCTATGGCGATTTCAATGTGCAGCAGGTGCCGTTCTACCAGATGTGCCACGACGCCATCCGCAGCGGCAACATTGGCTGGAGCTGGACCACCGATCTCGGCGCGAATTTTATCGGTTCCTATACCTTCTATCTGCTGGGAAGCCCGTTCTTCTGGCTGACGCTCCCGTTTCCCAGCGAGGCGGTACCATACCTGATGGGGCCGCTGTTGATCTTGAAATTTGGCTGCGCGTCTTTGACGGGATTTATCTACTTAAAGCGCTATGTCCGTACGCCGGACTATGCGGTCCTGGGCGGGCTGCTCTATGCGTTCTCCGGCTTTTCGGTGTACAATATCTTCTTCAACCACTTTCACGAGGCCATCATCGTTTTCCCGCTGCTCCTGTGGTCGCTGGATGAATACATGGCCACTAAGCGGCGCGGCGTGTTCGCTTTGCTGGTTTTTGCCAGCTGTTTTATGAACTATTATTTCTTCGTGGGACAGGTAGTATTCTGTGTGATTTACTTTTTCCTGCGGCTGGCCGTCAAGGATTGGCGCATTGGCCTGCGGGATTTCGCGCTGCTGGCCTGTGAAGCGGTGCTTGGCCTGCTGTGTTCCTGCGTGCTGCTGATCCCGACGGTGCTCTGCGTGATCCAGAACCCGCGCATCGACAACCCGCCGAACGGGTGGAGCGCGCTGCTCTATAGCTGGAACCAGCGGTATGTGCACATCCTGGAGTGCTTTTTCTTCCCGCCGGACATCCCGGCGCGCCCCAATTTTACCCCGGATTCCGAGGCAAAATGGGCGTCCCTGGGCGCGTGGCTGCCGCTGTTCAGCATGACAGGCGTGTTCGCCACCATGCAGGCGCGGCGCAAAAGCTGGGTCAAAACCCTGCTGCCCATCCTGTTCTTGATGGCGTTTGTGCCGGTTTTGAATTCCGCCTTCCAGATGTTTAATTCCGGTTACTATGCCCGCTGGTTCTACATGCTCACCCTGATGATGTCGCTGGCGACCGTGACCGCGCTGGAAAATCCGCGCGCCGACTGGAAGCGGGCGATCAAATGGACGCTCGGTTTTACCTTGGGCATCGCGCTTCCAATCGGCCTGATGGTCCAGACAGGCGCCAATGGCGACGGGGAGACCGTCTCCATCGGTCTGGAAGCGTATCCCTCGCGCTTTTGGGCGTATGTGGCGATCGCCCTGCTCAGCCTGCTGCTGCTCACCTTTTTAATGAAGGACTACCCGCTGCGCCGGCTCCGGCAGGAGCTTTCCAAGCGGAAGGGACGGTTCTTCTTCCCGCGGCGGTTCAACGGGGAGCGGACAAAGCGCTTTGTGCGGTACTGCATGTGCGGCGTGGCGGTCATCACGGTGGTATATTCCCTGTATTTTATCACGCTCGGCAAGACGCAGAGCAGCGACAATCACATCCATATGATCCCCTATTCGCTCAACGGCGGGAAAGACCTGGGGATTGACACGAGCGATTGCCGGATCGACGTGTATGACGGCATGGACAACCAGGCGATGTTTTTCCAGATGCCCACCATCCAGGCGTTCCACAGCATTGTGCCCGGCTCGGTGATGGAATTTTATCCCACGATCGGCATCCAACGCGACGTGGCGACCCGCCCGGACGTCAAATATTACGGCCTGCGCGGGCTGACTTCCTGCCGCTGGCTGCTGGACCCCACCACGAGCGGCGGTACATTCGAGCAGGACGGGGAACCGCAGATGCCCGGTTGGGAGTATGTCGGTACGCGCAACGGCTTTGATATCTGGGAAAACCAGTATTTCATCCCCATGGGTTTCTGCTACGACAGTTACATCACCCGCGAGGAATACGACCAGGTGCCCGAGGACGACCGCAATTTGCTGCTCCTCAAGACCATGGTACTGGACGACGAGCAGGCCCTGCGCTATGGGGACATCCTGAACCATTTTGAGGGCCTCAATTCGGTCTCTTACACGGAATCCGGCTATTTTGCCGACTGCCTGGCGCGCCGCAGCATGTCCTGCTCCAGCTTTGAACGGGACAACAGCGGCTTTACCGCAACGATCCAAGCGGATAAGGACCGGCTGGTCTTTTTCAGCGTCCCGTATGAGAGCGGATGGAGCGCCACCGTCAACGGCGAACCGGCGCAGATCGAGCAGGTGAACGTCGGCTTTATGGCGGTGCGCGTGCCTGCGGGAGAGAACACCATCCGGTTTGACTATGAGACGCCGGGCCTCAAATTGGGGGCCTGCGTGACGGTGGGGGCATTCCTGCTGCTGGGCGTATACTGGCTGGTCACGCGCCGGTACGACCACGCACACCCGCCCAAGCGCCGCACGTTCCGGGTGAAAGAACCTTCGGTCGAAAAAGGAGAGGATGTCGGATGAACCAGATCCGTTTGTTGCTGTTGGGCATTTCCACCATTCTATTTGGGATTGCCCTCATTCTTGCCATCCCCGGCTCCCCCGCCATCGGCGTGATTATTGCGACCCTTGGCTTGATCTTTTCGCTGGCTGGGGCGTCTGGGCGAAAGGAGGAGAAATAAGCCATGCATGAGAATCCAAAGACGCATATCCCGACGGTCTATCTGGTGGTGCCCTGCTACAATGAAGAGGAGGTGCTCCCGGAGACCGTCAAACGCCTGACGGCAAAGCTGCAACAGATGCAGCAGGCGGGCCTGGCCGGGGAAAAGAGCCGCATGCTGTTCGTGGACGACGGGAGCAAAGACCGCACCTGGGAGCTCATCTCCGCCTTCAGCGCCCAGAACCCGCTGGTCACGGGGCTGAAACTGGCGCACAACCGCGGCCATCAGAATGCGCTGCTGGCCGGGCTGATGGAGGCGAAGGACCGCGCGGACTGCGCCATCAGCCTGGACGCAGACCTACAGGACGACATCGAAGTGCTGGACGAGTTTGTGCAGAAATTCCTGGAGGGATGCGATGTGGTCTACGGCGTGCGAAAAAAGCGCGAGACCGATACCTTCTTCAAGCGCACAACCGCCCAGGGCTTTTATAAAGTCATGCGCATCCTGGGGGTGGAGACGGTCTATAACCATGCGGACTACCGCCTGATGAGCCAACGGGCGCTCGACGCGCTTTCCGAATACCGCGAGGTCAATCTTTTCCTGCGGGGCATCGTCCCGCTGATCGGATACCGCAGCGACTACGTCTATTACGACCGGCATGAGCGGTTTGCCGGCGAATCGAAATACCCGCTGAAAAAGATGATCTCCTTTGCGCTGGACGGCATCACGTCGTTCAGCGTCAAGCCGCTCAAAATCATCTCCAATTTGGGCATCCTGGTCAGTGTGCTGAGCGTCGGCGGATTGATCTACGCCCTGATCTCCTATTTCACGGGGAATGCCGTGGCGGGATGGACCGCGACCGTCTCCTCCATCTGGCTGCTGGGGGGCATCCAGCTGCTGTGCATCGGCGTGGTGGGCGGCTATGTCGGCAAGATCTATAGCGAGGTCAAGGCGCGCCCCCGCTACCGCATCGAGGAGAAGACGGGCGGGGACGAACCCGGCCAACCGCGGAAATAGGTGCGCCTATGGAAAAGAAACCTTTGGATTTTTATCAGGAGCTTTCCCAGGACTGTACAGCGGCGCTGGAACAGGACCGGAAAGAGTATAACCGCTGTTCGTTTCTCCGGGGCGTGGCCATGCTCTGTATCATTGGGGCGTGCGTCGCCGGGTATGTGCAGAACCAGCCGCTGTTTTATGGCGCCGGTGCGCTGGCATTGCTTGCATTTGTGTGGTTGATCGGCCGGCACAGCCGCATTGTGGAGCGGCAAACGCACCATACCGCCCTGCGGAATGTCGCAAAGGCGTACCTCGACCGCAGCGGCGACGGTTGGAAGGCTTCCCCGGTGGACGGCGCCGCCTACTTGTCGGAGGATTACCCGCCGGGGCGGGACCTCGACCTCTTTGGCAAGGACTCCCTGTATCAATACATCTGCGCCGCGAGCACGCCGTTTGGCCGGGACTGCCTGGCGGATTGGCTCAAGCGCGGGTGCGGCGGCCTGCCGGAATGGAACAGCCGCCGGGAAGCGGTGGAAGAATTGGCGGAGAAGCAACATTTCTCCGCGGAATATCAAGCGTTCGCGCTGCCGGAACGGGACGCTAAAAAGGGGACCACCAGCGACGTTTGGGACCGCTTCCTCCATACGGAAGGGCGGCGGCCTGTTTTCCGGGGGCTTTTGCTTTGGGTCCTTCCCGTTTTGACATGGCTGTGCCTGTTTTCCGCCCTGCTGGGATTCTATCCGCAGATTGGGCAAATCGGCTTCAGTTGCCTGGCGCTGGTGCAGCTGGGGACGGCCCTCCTGTGCTTAAAAGGGCATAACCAGCAGTTCGGGCCGGTGTACCGGTTCCATAAGATGGTTTTGCCCTACCGGAAACTGGCCGCCCGTTTTGCGCAGGAGACCTTTAAAAGCGGCTATTTGCGGGATTTGCAGGACCGCCTACAGCAAAACGGCGGGGCGCAGCAGGCGCTCAAAGAGCTGGAGCAGATTTCCGGCTCGATCGCCGCGCGGCACAACGGCCTGGCGCTGCTTCTCTACAATGCGCTGTTCCTCTATGACTTTCACTGCGCCAAACGGCTATATGCCTGGAAGGAGGCCTACGGCCCCTACATCCAGGGATGGTTGGAGGCGCTTGGGGAGGTGGAAGCGCTCCTCAGCCTGGGGGTGCTGTCCCAGGTGAAAGCGGTCCATACGTTTCCGGAATTGCGGGACGCCGCGCAGCCCTTTCTGGATGCGCAGGACCTGCGCCATCCGTTGATCCCCGAGGAGCGGGCGGCCGGCAACGATTTTTCCCTGCGGCAGCGGACCTGCATCATCACCGGGTCGAACATGTCCGGAAAGACGACCTTCCTGCGCACCGTTGGGACCAATCTGATCCTGGCCTTTGCCGGGGGAGCGGTGGCAGCAAAGCGCTTTTGCGCCTCGCCCATGGCGGTGTGCACCTCCATCCGCGTGGAGGACAGCGTCAGCGAGGGGATTTCCAGTTTCTATGCGGAGCTGCTCCGCGTCAAAACGATCATCGACCGCAGCCAGTCGGCCGCGCCCATGATCGCCTTGATCGACGAAATCTACCGGGGCACCAATTCGCGGGACCGCATCATCGGCGCGAGGGAGACCATCCGCAGGCTGGCGCGGCCGAACGTCCTGACCCTGGTGACGACCCACGACTTTGAGCTGTGCGATTTGGAGAACGATCCCCGCACGCCCGCGGTGAATTACCACTTTACCGAGCACTATTCCGGCCGGGAGATCCGGTTTGACTACCGAATCCGGCCCGGGCGCTGCCGGACCACCAACGCGCAGCACCTGCTGCGGCTGGTGGGAATCCTGCCGGAGGAAGGCGAAGGCTTCCAATAGAGGCTGGGAAATTGCATAAAAATTTTCCTGAGTTGAGGTGAAAATAATTGAATCTCCTTGACAGAAAAAGCAAATCGTGTAGAATACAGCTCAAGGAGGGAGAATTATAAATAATAATTCAAAAGGTTTATCCATTGCGGCTCTAGTTTGCGGTATTTTGGGAATCATTGGTTCCTTCATCCCGATTGTATGCTATGTGACGTTTATTCTGGCGATCCTTGGCATTGTCTTTGGCGTAAAAGCGCGTAAGACGGCCTTGCCGGGAGAGACGGGCCTTGCTACGGCTGGCTTGGTGCTGGGCATCATCGGAACCGTATTTGGCGCGTTGGGTGTGATCTGTGTCATTTGCGCGCTGGGTGTGGTTGGCGCAGCAGGCGCAGCGGGCGCACTGGGATAACCGACATTTAAAACAGAAAATGCAAGCATTGCATTCTTGCGATGCTTGCATCTTTTTTTGGAGAGATTGCCTTGATTCCTACATTTGAACTTTTTGGAAAGACCTTCGGGATTTATCCCGTCTTAGCGCTCGTGGGCATTTTCACAGCGGGGATTTATGCCCGCCGCCAGGCGCGGAAAAAGGGCCTGGATGAAAATGATATGATTATGGTGTTGCTGGTGTCTGCGGTTGGGGTATTGCTGGGTGGGCATCTGCTGTATGGGTTGGTCAATGTGCTGAGCGCGCCAGGGTCCGCCCCAAATTTGCTAGCCAGCGATTCCCCAAAGGCATTTTTTGAGAACGCTTATATCTTGTTTGGCGGTTCGGTCTTCTATGGCGGGCTGCTGGGGGGGATCTTTGCCGGCGCACTGTATGTCCGGAAAAAGGGGTTTGCGCTGCCCGAGTGGGCTGACCTCTTGGCCCCGGCCATCCCGCTGTTCCATTTTTTTGGACGGATTGGTTGCTTTTTAGGGGGCTGCTGCTATGGCGTCCCTTGCAGCTTTGGGTTTACCTATACGCACAACCTGATCGAGCAGGCCAACGGGGTGAGCCGGTTCCCCATCCAGCTAGTAGAGGCGGCGTTCAATTTGGCGCTGTTTTTCCTGCTGTGGACCTTACAAAAGAAAGGAAAATTCCAGGGGAAGCGGCTCGTCCTGTATCTCCTCTGCTATTCGGTTGGCCGGTTTGTTTTTGAATTTGGCCGGGGGGATACTTACCGCGGCATCTGGTTTGGCCTATCCACCTCGCAGTACATCAGCGTCGGATTGTTTTTGGTTGCCGTTGTTTTTTTGCTTTATCAGCGGTTTACAGGCCGGGCAACACAGAAGCTGTAGAAAAGCCCAAAAAAGAAGATTCTACTGAACAACTTGCTGCCTATGCAAATGGGCGGCAAGTTTTTTTTGCAGGCCCATAAGAACAGGGTTGACTTTTCAAAGTACTTGTATATAATAATATATGAACAACAGCTCATATGAAAGAGTGTGATAACATGACAGACCAAAACGGTGTGGAGCGCTGTGAATTTATCCATGCGCACGAGGACATTGTGGAGAAGGTCACACGGGATATGCCGGACGACGAGATCCTGTATGATCTGGCCGAACTGTTCAAAATCTTCGGCGACTCCACCCGCATTAAGATCCTGTACGTTTTGTTTGAATCGGAGATGTGCGTCTGCGACATTGCACAGCTGCTGAATATGACGCAGTCCGCCATTTCCCATCAGCTGCGCGCGCTCAAGCAGAGTAAGCTGGTGAAATACCGCCGGGAGGGGAAGACGGTCTTCTATTCCCTGGCGGACGGCCATGTCCGGACGATCATCGACCAGGGCATGGAGCACGTGGCAGAATAACAACTTTTAAGGAGGATTTTTCCATGAAAAAGCGCTTTCAATTGACGGACCTTGATTGTGCAAACTGTGCCCGCAAGATGGAGGACGCCATCAAAAAGATCGACGGCGTCAACGATGCGAACGTCAGCTTTTTGACGCAGAAGATGATGGTGGATGCCGACGACGCCCGTTTTGACGCCATCATGCAGGAAGTCGTCAAGGTCTGCAAACGCGTGGAGCCGGATTGCGTCATCAACCTCTAAGTGTGCGTCCCTTTTTCGCAACTCGGTCGGCGAAATCACTTCATTTTTGATGCAGGAGGGATTTCTATGAGCAAGAAACAGAAAAAGACCCTGGTTCGCATTATCCTCAGCGCGGTCCTTTTGGTGGCCGCGGCACTCATTCCGGTGGACGGAATCGTGAAATTGGTTCTATTCCTCATCCCGTACGCTGTCATCGGCTGGGATGTGCTTTGGAAGGCCATCCGCAACATTGCGCATGGCCAGGTGTTCGATGAAAACTTCCTGATGGCGATCGCCACCGTGGGCGCCTTTGCCCTTGGGGAATACCCGGAGGGCGTTGCCGTAATGCTCTTCTATCAGGTGGGCGAGCTGTTCCAGAGCTATGCCGTGGGGCGTTCGCGCCAGTCGATCGCTGCTTTGATGGATATCCGCCCGGACTATGCCAACATTGAGCAGGATGGGAAGCTGGTCCAGGTGGACCCGGAGGATGTGGCGGTCGGCGATACGATCGTCATCAAGGCGGGCGAAAAGATCCCGCTGGACGGCGTGGTGTTGGAGGGCAGCTCCGCCGTGGATACGGCGGCGCTCACCGGCGAATCGCTGCCGCGCGATGTGAACCCCGGGGACGATGTGGTCAGCGGCTGCATCAATCAGAGCGGCCTGCTGAAGGTGCGCGTGACAAAGGTGTTCGGCGAATCCACAGTGGCGAAGATCCTCGACCTGGTGGAGAATTCGAGCAGCAAAAAGGCGCGCGCGGAGAACTTTATCACGCGCTTTGCGCGGTACTACACCCCGGTCGTCGTGATCGGAGCCGTGCTGTTGGCGGTGTTGCCGCCGCTGCTCTTCGGGGGCGATTGGAGCGATTGGTTGCAACGCGCATTGATCTTCCTGGTGATTTCTTGCCCGTGCGCGCTGGTCATCTCGGTGCCGCTCAGCTTTTTCGGTGGGATCGGCGGGGCCTCCAAGCAGGGCATTCTGGTCAAGGGCAGCAACTATTTGGAGGCGTTGGCCAAGACCGAGACGGTGGTGTTTGACAAGACCGGTACCCTGACAAAGGGGACCTTCCAGGTCACGGCCGTACACCCGGACCGCATCAGCGAAGGCGAGCTTTTGGAGCTTGCCGCGATGGCGGAGAGCTATTCCGAGCATCCGATTTCCCGTTCCTTGCGCGAGGCGTACCAGAAGCCAGTGGACGCCTCCCGCGTGACCGACGTGGAGGAGATTTCCGGCCACGGCGTGCGCGCGAAGGTCGATGGGCATGATGTATATGCCGGAAACGGCAAATGGATGGATCGGATTGGGGTGAGCTGGCGCAACTGCCACCGCACCGGCACGGTGGTGCATGTGGCGGTTGACGGCGAATATGCAGGCCATATTGTGATCTCGGACGCGGTCAAGCCGGATGCAGCTGCGGCCATTGAAGCGCTCAAGCGCGAGGGGGTCAAAAAGACCGTGATGCTCACCGGCGACGTCAAGGCGGTCGGCGAGGCTGTGGCAAGGGAGATCGGCATCGATGAGGTGCATGCGGAGCTCTTGCCGGGCGATAAGGTCGATCAGGTGGAACGCCTCCTGAAGAATACCAGCGGCAAGGGGAAGCTCGCCTTCGTGGGCGATGGCATCAACGATGCGCCGGTGCTTTCCCGCGCGGATATCGGCATCGCCATGGGCGGACTCGGTTCCGATGCGGCGATCGAGGCCGCGGACATTGTATTGATGGACGACAAGCCGTCGAAATTGGCGGTGGCGGTCCGGATTTCCCGCAAAACGCTGCGCATTGTGCGGCAGAACATCGTATTTGCCCTGGGCATCAAGCTGCTGTTTTTGGCCTTGGGCGCCTTCGGCATGGCCAACATGTGGGAGGCCGTGTTCGCAGACGTCGGCGTCTCCGTGCTGGCTATCCTGAACGCGTCGCGCGCTCTGCGCACCTCCGGGCAGGAGGTGCCGGAGCCGTCCGTCCCAGTGGCGCTCCAAGAAGGCAACGGATAAGAAATCCTCTTTTTAATAGGCAAAGACGCCGGTTTTCCGTTTGGGAGAATCCGGCGTCTTTGCTTTTAAAAGGGAACATGCCTGCCATGCGCCCATTTCGATATAGCGCCCGTGCAAGATTTATGTTATCATACGGTGGGAAGACAGCGCCAAAAGGCGAGAGGAACATGGAGGGAATTGTATGGATGACAAGATCCGCTACTGGTTTCAGGGATTCGAACAAGGCGTCGCCGCGTTGGGAACATCCCAACAGGAAGCGCTGTTTCACGAATGTGGGAAAAATTGCGTACAGCAGGGCACTTTGGAGTTTTATCAGTCGCTCTACCGGACGGCGGAAGGCAACCTCGACCGCTTTTTTGAGGCGGTCAACGACACCCCTGGCTTGCGGGGCGAGGTGATGGAACCGGATACGGTCTACCTCCTTGCCTTTGCGCAATGCTCTTGCCCGCTTGTTACAGAGGGATATGTGCGGTCGCCGTGGCTGTGCGAGTGCTCCAGGCAAAGCGTTCTATACGTTTTGCGGACGCTCTGGCCGGAAAAGCGCTTTGAAGTGACCCTGTGCGGCACGATCCTGCGCGGCGCACAGGAGTGTGCCTGTAGGATTACTGTGCAATAAGTGCCCGCCGCCCTGCGGAGGGACGAACCTGGATAAAGAAAAAAGCAGCGGAGAATGGTTTTCGGCCTTTCTCCGCTGCTTTTGTTGTGTAAAGCCCCCGAAATGGAATCCCCAAAAAATACAACCGTCTGGGAAACCAGACTACTGCATAGGGCGGTTCTCATGCGCCCGCCAGACGGCATTTCCTGGAATTGCACCAGACGTTCCGCTGCGGTTTAAAAGCTTTGACCGCAAAGCCAGTCGATTGCCCGCAGGAAGCGCTCGGGAATCGCGCGGAAATGGCCGCCGGGATTCCACTCCAGGGTGCAGGAAACGCCATGGCCTTTCAAAAGCTGGTGGATTTCGCGGGTGCAATCCCCCACGCGGGCCATGCGCGGGTTCCGGGCCTTTTCCTCCGCCGTGCCAAGGGAGAGGTAGACCCGCCGGACGGCCGGGTTTAACGGATGTGACCGGAAGTATTCGGCCGCGCCGTCGTACCAGAGGGAGCCGGAGAGACAGCCGATCTGCCCAAACGCCCCGCACTGCGTGGCGCTCCAGAGGGCGTGCAAGCCGCCGAGCGAGTAGCCCACCAGCGTTGTACGGGCGGGGTCTGCTGTGACGGGCAGGGCCTTGCGCGCTTCCGGCAGGAGCGTTTTTGTCAAAAATTGCAGATAGGCCCCGCCCTCCCCGGAAAAGGCGGGCGCTTTTTGCGAGAGCGCAGGCGCTGGCCAAGGCGTATATTCCCGGTCGCGGTCCATGGGAGGGACGGCCAGGAACACGCAGTTTTGCTGTTTTATATGCGCGAAGATGGCTTCAAAGTCCGCGGCGGGCATGTCGCCATCGTTGGAGAGTATCAGGGAAAAGCCGCCCGGCGGGATTTCCCCTTCCGGTACGGACAGAGGGCAGTCGCGCCCTGCCAGTAAAATGCTTTTCATCGGTTTCCCTCCCGAAAAAATGAGGTATCCGGTTGGCTAGGGATGCCTACGCGGACACTGAGAATGGGACGTTCTTTTGCTTGCAAGCTTCCTCGGCCGTGGAACGGCTTTATTCCAGCTGAATCCCGAAGAGCTTTGTCGCGGCGTGCAGGCCCTCTTCGATCTCCTGCCGGGAATAGTTGTGTGCTTCCAAATAGGCGTCGTCAAACTGGTTCAAGCGGGAGTAAAAGGCCAGAGCCAGCTCCAGCATCGGTAAGCGCGCGGGGTCCAGCTCCTCATAGAGCCGGTTTTCCGCCTCGTTGATCTTGCCCTCGTCCAACATGCGGATCAATTCGATGTAGAGCTGGTCCGAATCCGAAAGCTTTTCCTTTTCCACGATTTCATAATCCGGCTTGTCCTTCCCAAACAGGAGACGCGCCAAAATCACGCCGATCATTTCAATCTGACGTAAAATCCAATCCTGCTGAAACATATTGCATCCCCTCTTTTCCATTTCATCATAGCATAATGCCCCCGGTGGGGCAAGATAGGATGAATGATTTGTATAAATAACAAATAATAATACGATTTGTATAACAAATGCCGGTATAAAACGATACCAACCTTCCAATGCTAACAGGAGATTTTAGGCAGAGGGAGGCAGGAAGATGGAAAAATTGCGCGGCCTGAAGAAATTTACCCCGGCGCTAATCGGCACGCTCTGCGGTATGCTGAACGGACTGTTTGGCGCGGGGGGAGGGATTGCCGCCGTGCCGCTGCTCAAGGCGTCGGGTATCCCGCTCAAGAAGGCGCACGCGACCTCCCTGGCGGTCATCCTGCCGGTTTCCATCGTCAGCGCGATCCTGTACCTGGCCAACGGGACCATCCGGTTTTCCGATGCATGGCCATATTTACCAGGCGGGCTCCTTGGTGCGATCCTGGGCGCGCTGCTAATGGAGAAGATCCCGGATAAGCTCCTGCGCAAGGCGTTCGGGGCCTTCATGATCTATGCAGCCGTGCGGCTGCTTCTGCGATGAGCGGGTGGCTGGTCGCGGGGATCGCAAGCCTGATCGCGGGGTTTGTCAGCGCGCTTGGGCTGGGCGGCGGCGGGATCCTCGTGCTCTATCTGACCTTGTTCCTCGGGATGGAGCAGATGCAGGCGGGCGGCATCAACCTGATCTTTTTCTTGCCCCTTGCCGCAGTCTCGATCTACATCCACATGAAGCACCGTCTGATCGACTACAAATTCGCCCTGAAATGCGCGCCGTTTGGCGTGGTGGGCGCGTTCTTGGGCGTATGGCTTGCAAATGCCCTGCATCCGGTATGGATCAGCAAGGGATTTGCCGTATTTGTGCTGATCCTGGGCATACGGGAACTGTTTTCCAAGGGAAAGAAGGAGGAAGACGGGCCGGACAAAAAATAACTGCCCCGTGCGGTTCGCACAGGGCAGCGTATGAATGGTTTTTAAGAGACGCTGGACAGGATCATGGTGACCAGCCAGGAAATGCCGTAGATCACCGGCTGATGCACCACGTAGATCACCAGCGCGTGGCGGCCCAGCCAGGAGAGGAAGGGCACGCGGGAGCGGTAGGCAAAAGCGGGGAAACGCCCCTCGACCGCGAGGCGGCCGATGCTTGTTCCGGCAAAAAAGACGAAAATCCACGGCAAAAGCGGGAAATAGTCTGCGGAGAAAAAGTTGGGGCTGTGGAAGCCCAGGGGCGCGAGCCAATCCGTGGCATAGAGCACATCGGGGAGCGGGATGCAGATGGGGCCGATGCCGAGCAGACGGCTGCCCACCTGCCGGGTACATAGGTAGAGAAGCGCGCAAAGGATGGTGGGAATCCAGGTGAACGGGCGTTTCCTGCGCAAATGCGGCTGGATCAGCCCGAATAAAATCATGCAGATTGCGAGGAAATGCAGGATGCCAAATAGAATGCGCTCCGCCGGGACTACCAGCCACGTGACCAATGTGACCACCGCCGCAATCCCCGCCAGCTTCAGGCCGCGCAGCAGGTTGGAATGCGAGAGGTTGGAGGAGATGCCGGCGATCAAAATAAAGAGGCCGGCAAACCAGGGTTCTGCGGGCATGAAAAAGTTGAGCAGGGCTTTGCCAAACTCCAAGTTAAATAGATAGGCGAGCGTATAGAAGGCATGATAGAATACCATGCAGAACACGGCAAAGCCGCGCAGCTCGTCCATCAGATGAATGCGCTTCGTTGCACGCTCCGTTTGTTCCATATTCGTCGCTCCTTTGTGAAAATGGGAAACGGAAGAACTTCCTTCCGAAGGGAATGTCTGCTATAATAAGACGGCAAACTCATCAGAATTATAACAGGAATAGGAGGCAAATACAATGGATAAGACTTTGACAAAGGAATATGTAGTGAAGCCGGAGATGCTGGCAACCGCCGTGGGAAGCGGCAGTGTGGAGGTTTTGGCTACGCCGATGGTAGCTGCATTTTTAGAGGGCGCCGCAGCAGAGCTGGCGCAGAAAGAGCTTCAGGAGGGCTGGACCACCGTGGGAAGCCAAATCACCATCGAGCACCTTTGCCCCACCGTGACGGGCGTGAAGGTGGAGGCGACCGCAACATTGACCGAAGTGGACGGGCGTATGTACCGCTTTACGCTGGAAGCCAGGGACAATGCGGGCGTGATTGCGCGCGGCACCCACGAGCGCGTCAGCGTGGAAAAGGAGCGCTTTTTCGCAAAGGCGCAGGCACGCAGCCAGTCCAACTAAACGGTGTTTTATGCACAGCGCGGAGATGTCCCATCCGGCGAATGAAAGAAATGGCGGCAGGAATCGATGGCGCTTTGCAAGATGTTTCTCACATGAAATACTTTTATTTCAACAAAAATCGATTTTTTGATGGACAAAATGAAACATCTGGTGTATAATATTGTCTAATGTGCTAAAAATGCCGAAAAATGATTCGTCGGAACTGCGCAAAATAGATTTGCGTGCCGGCAATTAAGGAGAGTGTAATCATGAAAACATGGAAAAAGTGCCTGGCGGCTGTCCTGTCGCTGGTCATGATGGTAAGCGCTACCGCTTGTTCTGGGACGGACAAGAGCTGGGCGGTCAAGAGTGAGAACCTCACCGTTCCGATCGGCGCTTATATCTATAACCTGTACAGCGCTTATCAGCAGGCGTACTACATGGTAGAGGACGCCACCCAGCCTGTATTGGAGCAGACCGTGGAGGATCAGGATGCAGCTACCTGGATGAAGGATTTTGCCCTGCGCCAGACCAAGTCCATCCTTGTGATCGACGACATGATGCGGGATATGGGCCTCAGCCTCACCGAGGACGAGCTGCAGCAGGTTTCCGACCAGACCGACAGCTTCTGGGGATCGATCTCTACTGCTATGACCGAATATGGCGTGGCGAAGTCTTCGTTTAACTTGGCGTATGCCGACTATTACACCAAGTTTACCAAGGTGTTTGACGCAACCTACGGCCCTGGTGGGACGGAAGAAGTCTCCGACGAGGATGTGAAGGACTATTATCTGACCAATTATAAGGCGTTTTCGTATGTTATGGCGCCGATCATCGACATGACCACCGGTGCAAGCTTGAGCGACGACGAGCTTTCCCAGCTGGATACGGAATTTAAGGGGTATGCCTCCCAGATCAACGACGGCTCCATGACCATCCAGGATGCGGCCGACGCCTATAAGGCTTCTTCCGGCGACGACACGGTGCAGGTTTACACCGATGCGGCGGATTTCAGCGGCGAGACGGCTTCTTATCCGTTGGAGTTCGGCACGGAGCTGGACACGTTGGAAAACGGCAAGGCGAGCGTCATCGATGTGCAGGGGCTGTATAAGGTCCTGCTGGTCAAGGACGACATCAATGCGACGGCGGACGAGCGCATCAGCGACGAGACGAGCCGCACCAGCATCCTGCAAACCATGAAGCAGGAAGAATTCCAAGCAAAGATTGACGACGCAGCGGACAGCTATAATGCGACGGTCAACCAGAGTGCGATCGACTCCTACCAGCCGGATATGTTTGTACAGGAGACGTCCTCGGTTGCCGCGTCCACGGACGAGACCTCTTCGCAGGAGGGCACGGATGACTCCGGCGAGGAAACCTCTTCGGAAGCCGCATAATTTCATCATAAGAATCGCGCCGGGAGCCATGAAAATGGTTCCCGGCGCGTGTTTTTTATAGAAGATTGTCTGTCTGTTCATAGCGAAGAAGTTGTTTCTTTCGTTCGCGTTCGATTATTTCCTGAGGAATGGAAACGAAAATACAGCTTGCACAGCTTCCAGATTCGTCCACACGGACGAAGTCAAGGCAGCATGTATGATTTTGCCAGTAAACACAGAGGTGATTCTCACAAAAGTTCATTTCCAATATCCCCTTGCTCCTTAGATTCCCTCTCGATATTACAAAAAATGTTATCAGTTGTCAAGTATAAACATCTTTGTGATAATGCAATATCTTTAGGTAAAGAGTATTGTATTGATATGGGAGGGGGCGGCTGTATGATAGGGGAAAAAATAAGAGAGTTGCGAGAGAGGAATAAACTAACGCAAAATGATTTGGCAAGATTGTTGAATATTACGCGAAGCAGTGTAAACGCCTGGGAAAGTGGCTTTTCTGTCCCGTCCACACAGTATGTTGTAGAACTCGCACGGATCTGGAAAGTGAGTACAGATTATTTATTAGGATTAAACGATACAGCCACGATTTCTGTTACAGGATTGGATACGATCGAGGTAGGGCTTCTGGTGGAAACGGCAAATAAATTTCGGGAAAACCGAGAAAAAGAGATGTAAGAGGTTCAATAGGAGCTTGGCCATGTGCCGAATTTCAAGTGCTTATAAATCTCTAATAAAAATATTCAAAACAAACCAAGCCGGTCCAAGGCAATATGCCTACGGGCCGGCTTGGTTCCTTTTATAGGTCTGTTTTCTTCCTGGATTCAGACAATCGTCCCTCCGCCGACGACCAGGTCCCCGTCGTAGAAGACGACAGCCTGCCCCGGCGTGATGGAACGCTGCGCCTCTGCGAAGTCCACCCGCACGCGGCCGTGTTCCACCGGGGTTAAGACTGCCTCGGCGGGGCGCGCCTGGTAGCGGACCTTTGCGTGTACCTGTAAGGGCTTGTCCAATGTATCAAAGGGGATGAAGTTCAGGTCGTCCGCCAGCAGGGACGACGCATATTGGCTGCCCTCTTCCCCAAGGGTGACGCGGTTCAAGACAGCGTCGATTTTTGTCACATACATGGGCCTGCCGAAGGAGACGCCCAGCCCCTTGCGCTGGCCGATGGTGTAGTGCGTGATTCCCCGGTGGCGGCCCAAAACATGGCCTTCCGCATCCACAAAATCGCCCTCCGGGGCTTTTTTCCCCGTATAGCGCTCCAAAAAACCGGCGTAGTCGTTGTCCTCAACAAAGCAGATTTCCTGGCTGTCCGGCTTGTGCGCCACGCGGAGCCCGGCTTCCTCCGCCATGCGGCGGGCCTCCGGTTTGGTGTATGCGCCCAGGGGCATCAGCGTATGCGCGAGCTGGTCCTGTGTCAGGGAATAGAGCACATAGCTCTGGTCCTTGCTGGCCGGGGCCTTTTTCAGCAGCCTGCGCCCGGCGCTGTTTTGCTCGATCACCGCGTAGTGCCCGGTGGCGATGTAATCATACCCCAGCAGCCGCGCCTTTTGCAGCATCGCGTCGAATTTCAAGTGCCGGTTGCATGCAATGCAGGGATTCGGCGTGCGGCCCGCCGCGTACTGCCCGGCAAAATATTGGATGACGTCGCGCTCGAATTGCTCGGTGAAATTCAAGACCAAATGCTCGATGCCCAATTGGTAACACACCCGGCGCGCGTCGTCGATGTCGTCCAGGGAACAGCAGCCGCCGGAGGCGCTCTGCTGCATGTAGGCGTCCGGCCGCAGGCGCATGGTCATGCCCGTCACGTCGTAGCCGGCTTTTAACAGCAAAAGAGCGGCGACCGAACTGTCCACGCCGCCGCTCATGCCCAAAAGAACTTTCTTCTTGCTCATTATTCCGCGTCGTCCTCCGCCGCTTCGCCAAAGATGTCCGGCTTGCCTGCGGTTACGTCGGATGCAGGGGCGGGCGCATCCTCCAACTCTGCGTGCTTTTCGGCCTCCTGGCGTTCCTCTTCCGCTGCGGCCGCATCGTGCGCCTCATTGACAAAGGGCGCCGCTGGAATATCGTCGTCGGCTTCATCCGCATGGCCGGCGCAGTGGGCGAGCTCTTCCCGCTGCGCCGCATCCAGGTCTTCATAATACGGGCATACGTCGCAATCGTCGTTGCAGCCCGCGCACTGGTCTTCCTCTTCCACCGGGGAGGCGATCTCGTCCAATTTGTTGAACGCCTTGCGCATACGCGCTTCGCTTTCCTCTACAGCCTTGCAGAGCTGCTCCGCCTGTGCGTCCTCCGGATTGCGCAGGTGCTCCATATAATATTTTCCAAGCGCAACATAGGCGCGCGCGGTGTTTTCCCGCTCGTTTTTGATGACGATCCGGAGCCGGTTGATCATGGCGGCTTTGCGGTTTTTCTCTACGACATAGTCGACGGCTTTTGTTACTTCATTGCCAATTACACTGAAAATACCCATCGTTTTCCCTCCGGTCCCGCTGATGCGGCGATATTTGGCATGACGCCTTTTCTGATGCGCTCCAAGCGCTCTTTTTGAATTAACCTTATTATACCGCAAAATAGGCAAAAAGAACAGTGAAAAATTTGTATCCGGTTGGACGGAATTTTCCTTTCCGGGCTTGAAACGTTGTACCTTGCAAGGGATTGTGTTATACTAATTTTTAAACGACATTCTTTCCAAAAGGCTGGATACAGCCCGGGATGATTTGAGAAACTAGGGAGTGAACGATGCATGTCAACCGAGATCAGCCGGCCGGTGAGCTGCCCGCGGTGCGGGGAGGCGGTGGAAACACGGATGTGGCCGGGCATCAACGCCGAGGTGAACCCAAACCTGCGGGAACAGGTGCTTCAGGAGACCCTGTTTAATTGGACGTGCCCCGCCTGCGGCTATGTCGCACAGATGGCTTATCCCTGCCTGTACCACGACAAGGGGCGTAAATTGATGGTCTATCTGGTTCCAAACGGAGGGAAAGAGGAACTGGATGCGGTCGATGTGGACCGCGCATTCCCGCAGATCGGTTACGTGCAAAAGCGCGTGGTTTCCTCCCTGGCGGAGCTCAAGGAGAAGATTTTGATCTTTGAAGCCAGCCTGGATGACCGCGCGGTCGAGCTGGTGAAATGGGCCCTTTCTGCTGTGGTGGAGAAAAAGGATGGAAAAAAGCCACGGGAAGGGTATTTTTCCTTTGCGGAGGAGGAAAAGAACCGCATCGGGTTTGTGTTCTTTTTCCAGGGGAGCGCGGAGCCAGTGCTGAAAACCACCCGGATGGACGCTTACCGCCGTTCGCTGGAGATTGTGGAAGAGGTCCACCCGGAGCAGAAGGGCTTTGCGCCGGTGGACCCGGTGCTCGCGCAGAAGCTTCTCGACGCATACAAAGAAGAGGATTGAAATTCCGGCGCCGGATGCACGGCGCTTTTGAATAAGTGAGGTGCCAACCATGTGTGGAATCTGTGGTTTTACGGGCGAAGTGCTCGACCGCGACGAGGTAATCAAGCGGATGACGGACGTCATCACCCACCGCGGCCCGGACAGCTCCGGCGTATTTGCCGGGGACGGCGTGACAATGGGGTTCCGCCGCCTGTCCATCATCGACGTGGGGAACACGGGCGACCAGCCCATCTATAATGAGGACCGCACCCTTGTGCTGACCTTCAACGGGGAGATCTACAATTATCAGGACCTGCGCAAGGAATTGCTGGAAAAGGGCCATAAATTTTATACCAATACGGATTCTGAGGTGTTGGTGCACGGCTTTGAGGAGTGGAAAGAGGGCCTTTTGAACCGCCTGCGCGGGATGTTTGGCTTTGCCATCTGGAACACGGTGGACAACAGCCTTTTCCTGGCGCGCGACTATTTCGGCATTAAACCGCTCCACTATACACAGGTGGGCGATTCGTTCGTCTATGGGTCCGAGATCAAGAGCATTTTGGAATTCCCGGGCTTCCAGAAGAAGTTCAACCGCCATGCGCTGGACAACTACATTTCGTTTGAATACGCCCCGCCCCCGGAGACCTTCTTTGAAAACGTGTTCTGCCTGATGCCTGCCCATTACCTCTGGTATAAGGACGGCAAGGTCACGACCACACGCTATTGGGAGCCGAAATTTGACGCGGACGAAAGCATGACCGAGGAACAGGCCGTGGACGCGATCGAGAAGGTGTTTGAGGAATCCGTCGCGGCGCACAAGATCAGCGATGTGGAGGTCGGCTGTTTCCTGTCCAGCGGCGTGGATTCCAGCTATGTGTCCACCTATTTTAAGGGGCAAAAGACCTTTACCGTCGGGTTTGACTACGGGGAAAAGTACAACGAGATCGACTGGGCCAAGGGGTTGAGCAAAGAGGTCGGCTTGGAGCACCATTACAAAGTGATCTCCACGGAGGAATATTGGGACAGCATCCGCAAGGTGCAGTACCATATGGACCAGCCCCTCGCGGACGCCTCCTGCATTGCGCTATATTTTGTCTCCAAGATTGCGAGCGAGTATGTCAAGGTGGTCCTTTCCGGCGAGGGCGCGGACGAGCTCTTCGGCGGCTACAATATCTACCACGAGCCGGACGACCTGGCGGGCTATAAAAAGCTGCCGCTGTTCCTGCGCAAGGCGTTTGCGGCGATCGCCAAGGCGCTGCCGTTCCGCTTCCGCGGCAAGAGTTTCCTGATCCGCGGCGCACAGCCGATCGAGGAAAGCTTCATCGGCAATTGCAGCATGTTCACCATGGAGGAGAAGCGCAAGCTGCTGCGGGAGGGGATGCCCTGCACCCGCCCGCAGGAACTGACGCGCCCCTTCTACGACCGCGTCCAGGGCAAGGACGACGTGACCAAGATGCAGTATCTGGACATCAACGTCTGGCTGGCCGGGGACATCCTGCTCAAGGCCGACCGCATGAGCATGGCCAACTCGTTGGAGCTGCGCGTGCCGTTCTTGGACAAAGAGGTGTTCAAAGTAGCCTCCCGGCTGCCGCGCCGCCTGCGCGTCAACCCGGAAAACACCAAGTATGCGATGCGCAAAGCGGCCATGCGCCATCTGCCGCCCGCCACGGCCCAGAAGAAGAAGCTGGGCTTCCCGGTGCCCACGCGCGTGTGGCTGCGGGAGCAGAAGTATTACGACATTGTCAAGGCGGCATTTACCGGCGAGACGGCAAAGCAGTTCTTCCATACGGATGCGCTGGTCAAGCTCCTGGACGAGCATTTCCAGGGCAAGTGCGACAACAACCGCAAGATCTGGACGATCTACGTGTTCCTGATCTGGTACGACATTTATTTCAGCGACCCCGACAAGGTGAAGCTCTGATCGAGAAAAAGAAGCCGCCGTGCAGGACAAGCTCCTGTGCGGCGGCAATTTGTTTGGCTTTATCTGTGTGTTTCCGGCGGGTACATAAGATGGGCAATCCTGGGAGCAGGACGGAAATAGTTTTGCTTCTTCGGATTTCGTTCAATGGCGCTGCTGTCGAATGGCAATTGGCGCCGCTTCCCCGCGCGCAGTAGGGGCAACCGCATCTGTTGGGCTATGTGGACGCTTCAATGAAGCGTAAGTGTCAATACAGGACCACCGTGCCGCCTTCCACCGCGCAGGCGCATTCATAGCTCTGCTGCTCCCCGGTGAGGCAGTCGAAGATGGAATGGAATTCAAAGGAATCCTTCTCGTCGGCGAGGATGTATCTGGCGATGATGAAGCGGTCCTCCACGCAGGTGATGAAGTCGCCCAGCTCCTTGCTGTACCGCGCGTGGAGGCTGGAATTCAGCACGCCCACGGCCTCCAAATAATCGCCGCGGTCCACGATTTTGTAGGCGCGGCCGTCCTCCGTGTCGATGCAGAAATACCCCTCCTGCTCGTCCGGGCGGAGGTTGAGCTGCGCCACGATCTGCCGCTTCCCGGTACGCTTATCGACGGCGCAGAGGCGCTGGTCGTTGGAGGGGAAATGTTTCGCACGGAAATAGATGGATTCCGCATTCATACCCGCGTAGCGGACCAGCCCAGCCGTGCCTGCGCTCAGGATCAATTCCAGCGGGACGCGCTTTTCCCCCGCCTTGGCGGAGACGATAAAATCAAACAGCGGGCACAGCCAGACGTTGTCGTTGACATGGTCGCCGAGCCAGCGCCGGTTGCGGTAACAGTTCCATTTTTCGGTCTCATCGCCGTGCGGCTGAAGCACCAGAAGCTGCTGGTCGCCGTCCAGGTTGTATGTAACGAGGTCGCGGGCAGCGGCGTTGCAGATGCGCGGGTCCCGCAGGTAATAATAGGCTTCTTCTTCCAGATCGAACAGCAGGGCCACGCGCGCAAACCCGGTCAGGCGGCGGTATTCCGAAAAGAGCTCCGCGTGTGAATCGTCCTCTTCGGTAAAGAGGATGATGCGGCTCTCATCCAGCGCGGCGCACTCGGAAAAATTCCCCACCAGGCTCAGCACCACCGCGTGGCGCTCTTCGCCGGTGATTTTGTCAATGGCCAGAAGCTCCACATGGCTGCTGCCGTCCTCCAGGAGCAGCAGGATCACATCGGAAAAACTGAAAAAATGCGGCACAAAGGCGGGCCTGTCCAGGATATAGTTGGCCAGGATGCGCTCCCGCCTGGTGATCCGGTTGTATTCCAAAAGGAAAAGGCTGTTGTGGCCCTCCTCGTTTTTTTCTTCGGCATAGTAGATCCGGTTGTCGCTGATTTCGATGAGCTGATCGTTGCAATTGGCAAAGATGTTGCGCAGGTCCACGACCTTCATTCCCACACCCCCTGTGGCGCGTTTTCCGACGGGTTTTGCCGTTTTCCAACCATCCGTGGAAATATTTACAAGTCTTTTCTGTTATTATAGCATACCGAACCGGAGAATAAAACAGAAAAAGACAGATGGATTTGGATAGAAAAATCCATACAAGATTCGGAGCGGGATTCGTCTCCAAGGGGGAGGAAGGGATGGCCCTGCGCGGGATTTCCGGCGCTTTTTTGGAAAGCGGCCTGATGGCAAAAAGGGCCGTTCCTTGACAGATCATCTGGAAGCAGATATGATAAATAGAAATGAATAAGGGGTGCTGGGTGTTCCCGGCTGAGAGAACGCGAATCGACGCGTTTCAACCATACCTGATCTGGATAATGCCAGCGTAGGAAGATTATGGTTTGTGCCCCGCGGCTGTCCGCGGGGTATTTTTGCGCGTTTCGATTTCAGCGGACCTGCGCTCAGGGGCGGACACAGGCCGGCGGGATCGCCCGCACACAGGAGGGAATGTTTATGAAAAAGAACAACACAACGGTGATCTTGGTGGAGAGCGCGCTGATGATCGCCCTTTCGGTCGTGCTCGATTTCTTCAAGCTCTGGCAGATGCCGTTTGGCGGCACCGTCACCTGTGGGATGGTCCCGCTGGTGCTGCTTTCGTTCCATCAGGGCCCGAAATGGGGGATTGGCGCGGCGTTCACCCACAGCCTGTTGCAGATGCTCATGCGGTTTGACGCGCCGCCCGCCAAGACATTCGGTGCATTTGCCGTGGTGATTTTATTGGATTATGTGATTGCCTTCACCGTCGTTGGAGCGGCATCGGTCTTTGGGAAGCCGTTCCGGAACCGCAGCGTCAGCGTGGCGGTGGGAACCTGTGCGGTGTGCCTGATCCGCCTGCTGTGCAGCTTCCTTTCCGGCGTAACCGTATGGACCGAGTATACGCCCGAAGGCTGGGCGGTCTGGCAGTATTCACTGACCTACAATGCGCTCTATATGATCCCGCAGACGATCCTGACGGTGGTCCTTGCGGTGGTGCTCATGGCGGTGATCGACCGCTATGAGGGGCGGAAGGCAAAGACCATTTGATTGTATCGGTGGGTCCCCCTTCACGGAATTTGGAGATGTTCCATGAAGAGGGTCCTTTTTTGTTCCAATGAATCGTTCAAAAAGGGTGGACTTTATACGCCAAAGATGATAAAATAATAAAACATTCCATACTTTTGCATGACATTGGAGGAAAGAATCTTATGAATATGACGAAAACATTCAAAAAGGTAGGCGTCCTTGCGATCGTTCTTCTGATGATTGCCGCGCTGGTCGGCTGCGGTGGGAACCAGGAGGAGAAACAATGGGAAGAGGACGTCACAGCGATCATGAATGACATCACGCTGTCCCAGACCGATTTTAATACGGCGTTGGCGGGCATCCAGCCGGGGGACGCTGACTCCCAGACGGCGATGCTCAATGCGATTGACACCCTGGAAGAGGATTTCAACGCGCTGAAGGCCGTGGAAGCGCCGGAGAAGTACCAGGCGGTGCAGGAAGAATTCAACACAGCCGTGGATAAAGCTTTGGAAGGCACAGCGGCATTCCGTGAGATGGCAAACAACCTCGGCGACGGCGGGGATCTGACGATTGTCAGCGATAAGCTCTCCGAAGGCCAGACAAAGTATGAGGAGTTCCTGGAGCTTTGGCAGACAGCGGTCAACAATCTTGCGGAGATTGCAGGCTAAATTTGAACAGATACAAATACGAAGGGGCTGTTGCAGATGATTCTGCAACAGCCCCTTCTTTATGCTTGGAAAAAGCAGTTCCATACCGTCCTCGGTTTGCAAGGCGTTTGCCCATGCAAATTAAGCGAATTCTTCCAGAAAAGCGGCCAAGTCCTGATAAGGCTGCTGGCCGTGCATGCCCCCAAACCCGACGTCATACTGGGTGCCGTTCATGGTGAAGTCCCCCGTGCTGTGGACGGTGATGGCCAGGATGCCCGATGGTTCGTGCGCGTCCGTCAGATCGATCGCGAGGCGGTAGACTTCTTCCCCGATACCGCCGTATGTCTGATTCGGGCTTTTAAACAGGACATAGCGGTCCAGAATCTCCAGAAAAGCTTCCTGTTTTTCTGTATCCGTGTAGGAAAAAGAGAGCTCCCCCTCCTTTTGGGGCGGCAGATGCGACGTTGCTACGGTATAGTAATGTACAATATGGACCTTTTCTGTAGAGCTGAAGTCCCGCACAACATTCCCCAGAGAGGCTGGATGAAAGAACAGGGCGAAACAGAGGAGAATTGCCAAGAGAATGCCAATCCAGATCAAAGGCCGGGGAATGGACTTTCGGAGACGTTGCGCGGGGAAGCGGATTTCTTTTAGAGTTATTTTTATCAACTCTCCTAAAAGGACAACGGGATCAAATTTTCCACAGGATACGGCCGTGGATGCCGGGAGAGACCGTTAGGAGGAAACTTCCCAAAGGGGCGAATGGGATTTCTCGGCAAACAGACGCAATAGCGCTTCATAAAACGCTTGATTTCGTTGCCCAAACCGCCCGATTCCACAGGGGGCCCCCTCCAAATTCATTTTCCCTTGGGAATTGATGCCGTAGGACACGGAATCCAGGGTGCCGTCCGGTTTCTCGTAACTGAGATAGATGTCCAGAAAAACGATGCCGCTATTTTCAACAAAATTGCCATTGTCGGTGATGCCAATCCAGCTTTTCCAATTTACCTTCCGGTTGACCGGGTACCCGTCCAAAAACGATGCGAGATCCTCCAATTCGGAGGGGGATTTGGTAAAGATACTGGTTGTAGTAGTTTTTGGGGGCGCGTCCCCCGCCTGAAACGAGACTTCGTATTTCAGAATATTTGCAGATATGAGGGGATTTCCCCCGGCTAGGCCGTCCACGGAGAAGGGGCGCGTGTAGAAAAAATAGACGGCCAAGAGGAAACAGAGAAGAACAACAAGCAAGATTTTTTTGCATTTAGGATTTCGCGGTTCTGCAAGCTTCAAGGGAATTCCCTGCCTTTCCAGTATGGCATAGGAGGTAAACAAACGGGAATCCGTTAAACGGGCCACATAGATCAAAGCGATGCAGCCCAACTGCCGCCTTTCTACGGGGAATTTGTTTGCGCACAGGATTATTGCATGGATTGTGCATACCGTTTACCAGCGACCGAAAAAGGAGTTAAAAAGGCCCACTTCCCAGATAGAACGGATTATTGAAAAAATATGTGGGATCGTTTCAATAGCAATGAGAATCAACAGCAATACCGATGTGGAAATATCCGGCCGCCAGGAACGATGGAGATTTTCATACTTTTGAGATGGATCCGTCCTCAAGAGGAATCCCCCGTTTCCTGAAAAATACGTTGAAAAGGGCTACACCGGATAGGACATGCAGCAATGTGATGGTCCCGCTTTCGGGAGCCAATACTGGATAGAACATTCCCCAGTAAAAAGCCGAGGTAAGCCCAATCAAACCGACAAACAACAAGAGAAAACCGAAGGAAAACCGGTGCAAGCGTCCTTCGCAGGGAGTCGCCAAGAGGCACAGGATAAATCCAAAGGCAATTTCCGTGACGAATACGAAGCCCCACTTTATAACAAACCATTGGGGCTCATAAGTAAGGGAACGCTGTTTGTCCAAAAATCCGACCACCCAGGGCCTTATGAGAAGGAATAAAATCAGAGCGAATCCGGGAATATACGGTTTGGCCGAATGGATGAAAGCCTGTTTCTTGATGCGATCCATAGCACGCCCCCCATTTTGACTGCATTCATGCTGTACGTTGGTTTCTAAAGGAAGCAAAATCCACAGAATAGCCCATTGAACCAATCACACCTTTCTAATGAGCATCATCCTTATAAGAAAAATAATATAGAATTATATAGGAATTGTCAATAAAAAGTCATATATTTTCACAGGGAATCTATAACATTTTTAAAAATGTTTTTTGTAAATATATAGAAGTTTTTGATTGATTCACCGGCAAAGAAAACTCCTGGAACAGGCGCACATCCGACACCTTGCTCCGGGAGCTGCCATTTCTAAAAAGATTTATTTCTTTACGCTTTTCCGTGCGTCCTTTATCCGATTTTCAACTACCGTGGAATTCTCACGGCCAACGGAGTAGATTGTTCATAGGACACGCGGCAGATGCCGGGAGGAAGGCCGTTAGGAGGAAACTTCCCAAAGGGGCGAATGGGATTTCTCGGCAAACAGACGCAATAGCGCCTCATAAAACGCTTGATTTCGTTGCCCAAACCGCCCGATTCCGCAGGGAAAACCGTCAGCATGCATATCGCCTTGAGAATTGATACAGTAGGTTACTGCATCTAATGACCCATTCGAATCCTTGTAATAGAGATGAATTTCCAAAAGGATGCCCTCGTTGCCCTCGCAGGAATCCTCCACAGAATTCGTATGGGAGCTTATACCCAATTGTCTCTTGCGGTTTACAGGATATTGATTCAAAAATTGGGCGACGCTTTGCAGTTCAGACGGAGCCTGAGTAAAAATGCAGATTACGTTTGCGGTAGAAGCCTCAGAGGAACGGGGAGTCTCTGTTAAATCTAGCGGCCCCTCACGTTTTAGGATACGGACGGATACAAAAGGGTTTTTGCCTGCCATATCTTCTGCAGAGAAAGGGCGCGTGTAAATAAAATATGCAGCAAGGAAGATCCCCAAAAGGGTTGGAATCAGAATTCTTTCTCTGCCGAACCAATGAAAAACAAAATCGAAAACGAGAATAGCCGTCCATATTACTTCATAAATGATGGTTTCGATTATGGCGCGATTCCTTTTTAGGCTTAGACCTTCTTTTTTCCATACCCGCATACATACCACAATGTCCGGATAAGACCCGATGAAGCAGCCAACGCTTACGCATAGGATTGCCAACGGAATCGGAATGTTTTGTTGAAGCTGGACCGGGGTAAGGATTAGAATCACGCTAACAATTAACCAGATAAGCCGTCTAAGAGTCATTCTATAAACTCCTCTTTATTCTCCTTTACTCAAAATTATTAGTAAATTTTCTTTATGTTTTCTATACATTTCCATTGGACTAATCACACCTCTCGAAAATCTTTAACAGATTTCTTCTATTGCAATAATAACGTTTTATTAAAAACATGTCAATAAAAATGGTAGATTTGCAAATTAGAAATAGTTGTGTGTAATTTGGAGGATTTAACGAGACGATTTTATTGATTATAAATCAAACAATATTTTAAATGGGAAATAAAACTCCCGGAACAGGCGCACATCCGACGCCCTGCTCCGGGAGCTGCCATTTCTAAAAAGATTTATTTCTTCACGCTTTTCCGCGCGTCCTCCATTAGGTTCAGCGGGAAATCCAAGGCGGAAACTTTTTTAGTCGACAGTTGATGCACTTATTTGGGAAAATATTTAGAACTTTTATCTCCTGCTTACTATGTAAGCTCCATATGTAAGCCAAGGGCCTGTCATGTCAACCAAAAATAGGAACCGATTACCAAACAGAGACAGATCAAAGAAAATCCCGTAAATAATAAGAGTTTCCATTTGTTTATGGCCGTTCGCTCTTCCCGCCATAACAGGAGATACTGAAGGATCCCAGTTACACAAATAATTCCAGTGGCAACAAGGCCAAAAGTAAGACGGATCGGACGGGGAAAATTAAAACAAATTGAAATTAATAGAAGAGCAGAGGCGAAGTATCTTAAAATATTACCAATGTTTTCAAATTTCTTCATTGGCCTTCATCATCATTTGACCCTCAAAAATCTGTGTGTCGCTTGTTAAATAATCGGTTCTACCAGGGTCGCTGTAGAAGGTAGTTATGACCATCGTTTCATAGTGGGAAAATGCACCTCCAACCTCAATTTCCCGATATCGTTTTTGAATCGTGACATAATAAGTATGTGCGGAACTTTGATCATCTTCTACAGAAGAAAGAATCGTAGCCCCTACAGCACAAACAGACTGAATCGCAGGGTAGGGAATAAAAGGACCAATTGCAGCCATTAATACCGCACTTACTCTAGCCTGAAATTGTTTTTCTTCTCCAGAAGGGACATAGATCGAAAAGTCTTCTGAAACATCCCCAAACCATGGCCCTGCACTTTCTGCGGCAATTGTGTCACTGTCATAATTCGTTAAAGGAGCTTTTGTACTGACTGCCGAAGCCGGAACAGAAATAACACAACAAATCATTGTCAAAGACAAAATGAAAGAAATAAGCTTTTTCATTTTTATTCTCCTTTACTCAAAATTATTAGTAAATTTTCTTTATGTTTTCTATACATTTCCATTGGACTAATCACACCTCTCGAAAATCTTTAACAGATTTCTTTT
>NZ_JADMOD010000020.1:38372-48468 GCF_015558525.1 Anaeromassilibacillus sp. D41t1_190614_C2
TTAGTAAATTTTCTTTATGTTTTCTATACATTTCCATTGGACTAATCACACCTCTCGAAAATCTTTAACAGATTTCTTTTATTATAATAATAACGTTTTATTAAAAATATGTCAATAAAAATGGTAAGTTTATAAATTAGAAATAGTTTGGTGTAATTTAGAGGATTTGACGAGACGATTTTATTGATTATAAATCAAACAATATTTTAAATGGGAAAGAAAACTCCCGGAACAGGCGCACATCCGACGCCCTGCTCCGGGAGCTGCCATTTCTAAAAAGATTTATTTCTTTACGCTTTTCCGTGCGTCCTCCATCAAGTTCAGCGTTTCGCCCAGCACGTCCAGCGGGGTCATCGGGGGGAGGATCTTCACGCTGATGTACGGTTTCCCGCTTGCGTTGAGCGTCACGCGCTTTTTGAGGGTGGAGGTCAGCGCCGCCATCTGCGCCATGTCCGCTGGGTTCTTCAGGCTGAAGCCCGGCTTATACAGCAGCAGGCAGTCGTCGCGCTGTTTGACCTCGCTGATGCCCAGGCCGGAGGCCAGGTTGCGCAGCAGCGCGACTTCGATCAGCCCGTTGACGCTCTCCGGCGGCTCGCCGAAGCGGTCGATCAGTTCGTCGGTCACGTCCAGCGCGTCCTCGCGGGTACGGATGTCTGCAATGCGGCGGTAAATTTCCAGACGCTGGCTGAGGTTCTCGATGTATTTGTCCGGGATGTGCGCCTGAATCTGCATATCCACCAGGCATTCCTGGCCGTATTCCTGCACCTCTTCGCCCTTCTCGCGGCTGATCGCCTCGCTGAGCAGGCGCAGGTACATGTCGTAGCCCACGGTCTCCATATGGCCGTGCTGTTCGCCGCCCAGGATGTTCCCCGCGCCTCGGATCTCGAGGTCGCGCATCGCAATCTTAAACCCGGACCCGAATTCGGTGAATTCCCGGATTGCGGACAGCCGCTTCTGGGAGATCTCGGAGAGCACCTTGTTCGGCGTGAACGTCAAATAGGCATAGGCGCGCCGTGCGGAACGGCCCACGCGCCCGCGGAGCTGGTGCAGCTGCGAGAGGCCCATGCGGTCCGCGTTCTCGATGATGAGAGTGTTGGCGTTCGGCACATCCACGCCGGTTTCGATGATGGTGGTGCATACCAGCACGTCGATTTCGTGCTCCAGGAGCTTCCGCCAGACCTCGGAGAGCTCGTGCTCCGCCATCTTGCCGTGGCCGAACCCGACGCGCGCCTCTGGAATCTGCGCCTGGATGCGTGCAGCGGTGCGCTCGATGGACGCCACGTCGTTGTGCAGGTAGTAGACCTGGCCGCCGCGCCGCAGTTCCCGGCGGATGGCCTCGTTGATGACTGCGTTATCGTGTTCCAGCACATAGGTCTGCACCGGATGGCGGTCGTGGGGAGCCTCCTCGATCACGCTCATGTCGCGGATGCCGGACAACGCCATATTTAAGGTGCGGGGGATGGGCGTTGCGGACAGGGTCAATACGTCCACATTGTTGCAGAGGGACTTCAGTTTTTCCTTCTGCGCCACACCGAACCGCTGCTCCTCGTCGATGATGACCAGGCCGAGGTCCTTGAATTTGACGTCCTTGCTGACCAGGCGGTGGGTGCCGACGATCATATCCACTTCCCCGCGCTTGAGCTTGCGGATAATTTCTTCCTGCTGCTTCGGCGTGCGGAAGCGGGAGAGCAGTTCCACGCGGACCGGGAAGCCCTCCATCCGGCGCGTCACCGTCTGGTAGTGCTGCCAGGCCAGGATCGTGGTGGGCACCAGCAGCGCGCACTGCTTGGAGTCGCACACGCATTTGAAGGCGGCGCGCAGGGCGACTTCCGTCTTGCCGAAGCCCACGTCGCCGCAGAGCAGCCTGTCCATGGGCGCTTCCCGTTCCATATCGTTTTTGATCTCATCGATGCAGCGGAGCTGGTCCTCCGTCTCGTCGAATTCGAAATGCGATTCAAAGTCGCGCTGCCATTCGTTGTCCTCGGAAAAAGCGTGCCCCTTGGCCTGCATCCGGTCGGCGTAGAGCTTGATGAGCTCCTTCGCCATGTCCTTCACGGCGGTGCGCACGCGGGCCTTGGTCTTTTGCCATTCGGTGCCGCCCAGCCGGTTCAGCTTGATGTTGGCGTCTTCGCGCGGCCCGATGTATTTGGAGACCATGTCCAGCTGGGTGACCGGGACATAGAGCGTATCGCCCTTGGCGTATTTGAGCTTGATGTAATCCTTGACAACCCCGTGCATGTCGATTTTATGGATTCCCTCGAACACGCCGATGCCGTGCGAAGCGTGTACAATATAGTCGCCCGGCTGCAATTCCGCGATGCTGTAGATCTCCTGGCTGTTTTTGGCGCGCTTGGGCTTGCGCTGTTTGGTGGTGAGCAGGCGGCCATGGGTAATCAGCCCGAAAAAGGCGCCGGGGAATTCCATGCCGGCGGAGAGCGCGCCGGCGGTCACGACGACCGTGCCGCGCTGGATGGTCTGCGGGTTTTCCAGGTAGTCCGCGGGCAGGCCGGCGGCTTGCAGGTCCGCCGCAACGGTGCGCGCGCTCCGTTCGTTTCCGGCCAATACCACGCAGGACCACTTGTTGTGGAGCATGTTCCGCAGGTCCTCTTCCAGGAGCTGCGTGCTGCCGCCCCACACAGAGAGCTGGCGCGCGGTCACGCCGATGAGCGTGCGGATGGGCGTGTCGTAACTGCCGCGCGCAAAGGTATCCAGATAGACCGTATCGTGCGAAAATTGCCCCACCGCGTAGGTCCAATCGGCGCTGTAGGTGTCCAGCCCACGGCAGAGGACGCCCTCCTCCAAATAATCCTTGAGGTCCTCGCCCCATTGGAAGGCAGTGCTGCGGGCGCGGTCCTTGACCTTGGTCCCCTCGCTGACAAACAGGAGCATGTCGTCCGTCCGGTAGTCGAACAGCGTGGCGATGCGCCCATACAGTAGGGGGAAGAATTTGTCCGCACAGCCGAGATGGACGCCCTGTTCCAGCTTTTCCGCCTGTGCACGCAAAATCTCCTTGGCCTTGGGCGCGGCCTTTCCGCGCAGGGTGGAGGCCAGTTTTTCGATCTTTTTGGCGAGCGCCTGCGGGTCGTCGACCAACGCCTCCACGGCGGGCGCGAGGGTCAGCTTCTCGATGGATTCCGTGCGGCGCTGCGTCTCCAAGTCAAACAGGGAGAGCGTGTCGATCTCGTCGCCCCAGTATTCCAGGCGCACGGGATTGGCGGCGTCCGGCGTGAAGATGTCCAGGATGCCGCCGCGCTGGGAGAATTGCCCGGTGCCGTCGATCTGCGCAGCGCGCTCATAACCGCAGGCGACCAGCGCGGAGACCACCTCTTCCATGGGGATGCTTTGCCCGGCGGAGATCGTGATGGTGCGCTTGCGCAGCTCCTCCGGCGGGATCGTATATTGCAGGGCCGCGTCCAGGCAGGCGATCACCGCGTCGCACTCGCCGTTCAGGATGCGCGCTAGGGCCTGTAGGCGCTGATGTTCGTATTCATGGGAAGCGCCCTCCGCGTCGCGGAAGGTGAAATCACGCATGGGGACAACCAGCGGGTGCATCCCCATGGCGGAGAGGTCGTCGCAAAGGCGCTGCCCTTCGCTCTCGTCCCCGGCAAGGATGAACGCCTTGCGATGCTGGTTGGCGCAGAGCGTGTAGATAAAGGCCGCCTTGTGCACGCCGGATAAGCCGTTGACCGCGGCGGGAAGCTGCCCGGTTTGGACGGCATTGTCCAATGTTTGAAATTCTTTTAAGCGGTTTAAGGTGTTGCAAAGAAATTTCATATCGACTCCATACTGTGCGCAATGCAAATGCATTACGTTCTGTTAATTAGAAACAAAAAACTACAAATAGGAAATATTTGATAACGCGATGAAGGCCAAAAAGCGGATGAACGGTGGGGAGGCGTTGCTTGAAAGCCTATCAAAGACAGCCAGCAACACGCGGAAGCATCTGTTATAAAATATACTATATGTATCAATTTACACAAACAATCCAAATTGTATACGAAGATAGGGGCAGGGAACCGGCGCAACTCAAGCCCCGTTGAAGCGGTTCATCGCCTCCGTACTGTTGCCGTTGACCATGAGTGCCACAGCTTCAGCCGCATGGTCGAACACATCGGAGAGCTGCTTCTGTTCCTGCTCCGTAAAGCGGCTCAGCACCCAATCCGCCAGATCCCACCCGGGGTTGGGTTTTGCGCCAATCCCGAGCTTTATCCGGGGAAAGGTATCTTTTCCGCTCAAATATATGATATTTTTCATGCCGTTATGCCCGCCGTCGCTGCCCTTCATGCGGATGCGCATCCGGCCCACCGGCAGGGAGATGTCGTCGAACAGGACGATCACCTTCTCCGCGGGGAGCTTATAAAACTGCATGGCCTCCTGCACGCTTTGCCCGGAGAGGTTCATAAAGGTAGAGGGCTTGAGCAGCAGGACGCTTTTCCCGCCGACCTCCGCGCGCGCGCAGAGCCCCTTGAATTTGAGGCGGTCGATCTGGACGCCGGCCTTTTCCGCGATCCGGTCGATGGCCATAAAGCCCGTGTTGTGCCGGGTGCCGTCGTATTTGCTGCCCGGGTTGCCCAGGCCGACGACCAGATATTCCACAGGCCCGGTGACCGGCGCGGGCCGTCTGAAGAACTTCTGAAACATAAAAACTCCCTTTCTACTGCCGGGCGGCACGTTTTTAAGGGGCGCCCGGCGTTGGAATGCCTCGTGAACCGATGCGGCCGCCCCTGGGGGCGCGGCTCGGACCTGCCGGGCGCTTTGCCGCACGAAAACGGGTGGATGGAACGGAAAGCGTGGCCCATCCGCCCGTTTGGTATATGATTTCTGCGCGAAAACCGGCGAATCCCTGCGGAACCCGTCGGTTTTGCCGGACAGAAGAAGCAGGCGGGATAGCTGCGCTACCCCGCCCGTGTGTACAAAATCAAAGGAAAACAGTCAGAGAGACCGCGCCCGGTTATACAAACATCGGGCTGACCGGCTTGTCCTCATAGATGCGCTCGATGGCTTCCGCGAAGAGCGGGGCCACGGGCAGGACTGTGAATTTCGGAAGCATCTTTTCTTCCGGCAGCGGGATGGTATCCAGGAGCACCAGCTCCTTGATCGCGCTGTCGCGGATGCGGTCGATCGCCGGGCCGGAGAGGACCGCATGCGTGGCGCAGGCGGTGACGTCCTTCGCGCCCTTTTCCATGATGGCCGCCGCAGCGTTGCACAGGGTGCCTGCGGTGTCGATCATGTCGTCGACCAGGATGACCTTTTTGCCCTCAACGCTGCCGATGATGTTCATAACCTCGCAGACGTTGGCCTTCTGGCGGCGCTTGTCCACGATCGCCAGGCTGCATCCGATGCGGGCCGCGAAATTGCGCGCACGTGTGACGGAGCCCAGGTCGGGAGAAACGACAACGTATTCGTCGCTGTTTTCGCCCACGCGCTCCTTCATGAACGAGGAGAGCAGCGGCGCGCCCAGCAGATGGTCAACCGGGATGTTGAAGAAGCCCTGAATCTGCGCTGCGTGTAGGTCCATGGTCAGCAGGCGGTCGGCGCCCGCCGTGGTGAGCAGGTCTGCAACGAGCTTTGCAGAGATCGGGTCGCGGGCCTTGGCTTTGCGGTCCTGACGGGCATAGCCAAAGTAGGGCATAACAGCCGTGATGCGGGCGGCGGACGCGCGCTTCATGGCGTCGATCATAATCAGTAGTTCCATGAGATTGTTGTTGACCGGTTCGCAGGTGGACTGCACAATAAAGCAATCGGAGCCGCGCACGGATTCAAAGAGCGAAACCGAGATTTCCCCGTCGCTGAACGTGCCGACCTCGCTCTTGCCCATGGACAATCCCAGGCACTCCGAAATCTGCTTTGCCATGCGCTGGTTTGCGCTTGCGGCAAAAATCTTGATGTCCTTGCCATGAAAATTCATTTTTGCTTCCCCCTATATTTTGTGTGACTCTTTCCCTCTTGGAATGCCCCGGCATCAAGGCGTCCCAATCACCGTAAAAGGCGCAACGGCCTGGCTGGATGAAATATTGGTGTGTTCGCAGGAGGCGAAACACAGCGACGCGCCATCGCCCACCGTACAGTCCGTCAGAACAACGCTTGGCCCAATGGAGCAATCCGCCCCGACCGCCGTATTCCCACGCAGGATGGTATTTGGCAAAATGCGGGTGGAACGCCCGATGGTGACATCCGGGCCGATCAGGACGCCGTCCGTGCAGGGGATCTCCACGCCCGCCAGCATTTGGGCATGCAAAACCCGCTCCCTGGCGATTTCGTTCAGGGAGTTCAGCTGCACGCAGTCATTCGCGCCCATCACCGCCGCCGGATCGGATGCGATGTAGGCTCCCGCGTTCTTATTCTGTTCGATCAAGAGGCGCACTGCGTCGGTGAGATAATACTCGCCCTGTGCATTGTCGTTGCGGATGCAGCCTAAGATGGAGAGCAGGTCGTCCGTGCGGAACCAGTAGGCCCCGGAGTTGATCTCCCGCACCGCAAGGGTCGCTTCGTCGGCGTCCTTCTGTTCCACAATGGCGCGCACGAGCCCCGTCGCCGGGTCGCGCACGATGCGGCCATAGCCGGACGGATCGTCCAGCTCCGCGCTGATCACCGTGACGGCATTGCCCTGGCCCACATGCGCTGCTAAGGCGGTTTTGAGCACCTCCGCGCTGACAAACGGCGCGTCTCCGTTGAGGACAAGCGTGTTCCCGCCGTTGTGCGCGCGCAAAAACGGCTCCGCCATCATCACGGCGTGCCCCGTCCCGCGCTGTTCCGCCTGCAACACATGGTGCAGGTTCGCGCCGCCGGGCTTTTGCGCCGCTTGCAGGTAAGCTTCCACCTGCTCGTGCTTATGTCCCGTCACCACGCACAGTTCCTTTACCCCCGCGCCCTCCGCGGCGTCCATCACCCATTGCAGCATGGGTTTGAACAGCACGGAAGCCAACACCTTCGGGTGGTTTGATTTCATGCGCTTTCCCTCGCCGCCGGCGAGGATAACGGCACAGGTCTGCTCTGGCATAGGCAAAATCCTCCGCATAAACTTTTAAAAGTTCCATTGGCGCTTGGGCCTTCCCTGTATCCGGCCGCAAGCACGAAAACGCCTGGCTTGCTATAAGCACACCCGGCTCTTGTTATTATTATCTCATATGTACGGAATTTTTCAAGCATTAATTCATGTTTCCAGCCGGATTTGTGGAACTTCCTCGGTTTTGCGCCGGAAAATTTACAAATCTCGGTGGGTTTTATTGAAAAAGAACTGGTAATCCAGCGGCTTTTTTGATATAATACGGGGAGAGCAAGAATGAGAATGTGTGTGACCTGTGCTCGTTATTTATTTTATTTAGGAGGTATATGTTCATGAGCCATAAGTATGTCTACCTTTTCTCTGAAGGAAACAAGGACATGCGTGAACTGCTCGGCGGCAAGGGCGCAAACCTTGCTGAAATGACAAAAGCAGGGATGCCTGTTCCGCAGGGTTTCACCATCAGCACCGAGGCGTGCACCCAGTATTATAAGGATGGCAGAAAGATCAACGATGAGATCCAGGCCCAGATCTATGAGTATCTCGGCAAGATGGAAGAGATTTGCGGCAAGAAGTTTGCCGATCCGGAGAACCCGCTGCTGGTTTCCGTCCGTTCCGGCGCCCGCGCTTCCATGCCCGGCATGATGGACACCATCCTGAACCTCGGCTTGAACGACGTCGTGGTTGAGGGCCTTGCGAAGTTCACCAACAACCCGCGTTTCGCATACGACTCCTATCGCCGCTTCATCCAGATGTTCAGCGACGTTGTTATGGAGCTGCCGAAGCCGGAATTCGAAAAGATCATCGACCAGAAGAAGGAAGAGAAGGGCGTCAAGCAGGACACCGAGCTGGACACCGAGGACATGAAGGACCTCGTCAAGCGCTTCAAGGCCTTCTATAAGGAAAACAAGGGCGAGGATTTCCCGAGCGACCCGAAGGTGCAGCTCATGGAAGCGGTCAAGGCCGTGTTCCGTTCCTGGGATAACCCGCGCGCAAACGTCTATCGCCGCATGAACGAGATCCCGTACGACTGGGGCACTGCTGTCAACGTGCAGGCCATGGTCTTCGGCAACTCTGGCGATAAGTCCGGCACGGGCGTTGCGTTCACCCGCAACCCGGCAACCGGCGAGCATAAGCTCTTCGGCGAGTACCTGATCAATGCACAGGGCGAAGACGTTGTGGCCGGCGTCCGTACGCCGTCCCCGATCAGCCAGCTGGAGCAGGATATGCCCGAAGTGTACAAGCAGTTTGCAGAGATCGCAGACCGTCTTGAGAAGCACTATAAAGATATGCAGGACATGGAGTTCACCATCGAGAATGGCAAGCTCTACATGTTGCAGACCCGTAACGGCAAGCGCACCGCAAACGCTGCCCTGAAGATCGCCGTTGACCTCGTACACGAGGGCATGATCGACGAGGAAGAGGCAGTCCTGCGCGTAGAGCCGCAGCAGCTCGACGCTCTGCTGCATCCGCAGTTCGACGCGGACGCCCTGAAGAAGGCGACCGTCGTTGGCAAGGGCCTGGCGGCTTCCCCTGGCGCAGCTTGCGGCAAGATCGTCTTCACGGCTGAGGACGCAAAAGAGTGGGCCAAGAAGGGCGAGAAGGTCGTTCTGGTCCGCCGCGAGACCTCCCCGGAGGACATCGAAGGCATGCAGGTTGCTGAGGGCATCCTGACCGTCCGCGGCGGCATGACCTCCCACGCAGCGGTTGTTGCTCGTGGCATGGGTACCTGCTGCGTTTCCGGCTGCGGCGAAATCAACGTCGACTATGACGCAAAGAACTTTACCCTCGGCGGCAAGACCTACAACGAGGGCGACTATATCTCCATCGACGGCTCCACCGGCAACATCTACGGCGAAGCCATCCCGACCGCTCCGGCTTCCATCGCGGGCGATTTCGGCCTGTTCATGGGCTGGGCGGACAAGTATCGCAAGCTGAAGGTTCGCACCAATGCGGATACCCCGCGTGACGCGCACCAGGCTCGCGAGTTCGGCGCAGAGGGCATCGGCCTCTGCCGTACCGAGCACATGTTCTTCGAGGGCGACCGCATCAAGGCGATGCGTGAGATGATCATTGCGGACAACACCGAGGACCGCAAGAAGGCGCTGGACAAGATCATGCCGTATCAGCAGGGCGACTTCGAGGCTCTGTTCGAAGAGATGAACGGCTATCCGGTCACCATCCGCTTCCTGGACCCGCCGCTCCATGAGTTCCTCCCGACCAAGGAAGAGGACATCGCGGAGATCGCCAAGGAGCTGAACGTGACGGTTGAGAAGGTTCACGAGGTCATCGAGAGCCTGCACGAGTTCAACCCGATGATGGGCCACCGCGGCTGCCGTCTGACGGTCACCTATCCGGAGATCGCAGAGATGCAGACCACCGCTGTCATCAACGCAGCAATCAACGTCCAGAAGAAGGGCGTCAACGTCATCCCGCAGATCATGATCCCGCTGGTAGGCGAGGTCAAGGAGTTCGACTTCGTGAAGAAGATCGTCGTTGCAACGGCGGACAAGCTCATCGCTGACGCTGGCGTCGAGCTGAAGTATGAGGTCGGCACCATGATCGAGATCCCGCGCGCCGCTTTGACCGCGGACAAGATCGCTGCGGACGCAGACTTCTTCTGCTATGGCACCAACGACTTGACCCAGATGACGTTCGGCTTCAGCCGTGACGACGCTGGCAAGTTCCTCGATGCCTACTATGACAACAAGATCTATGAGTCCGATCCGTTCGTGCACATCGACGTGGATGGCGTTGGCCGTCTCGTAGAGATGAGCGCAAAGGCTGGCCGCGAAGCAAATGCAGCCCTGCACCTGGGCATCTGCGGCGAGCACGGCGGCGACCCGACTTCCGTCGAGTTCTGCCATAAGGTTGGTTTGGACTATGTTTCCTGCTCTCCGTTCCGCGTGCCGATCGCACGTCTGGCTGCGGCGCAGGCTGCTGTGAAAGAGAAAAGAGCATAATAAAGCGAGTTAGCTAACAGGATAGCACACGGTTCAGAAAGCCCCTTCCCGATTGAACTGCCCCAATTAGTGCGGACAGTACAAAAAGCCCCTATGTAGGAAATATTTTGTATTAAGTGAAGTGGCGCTG
>NZ_JADMOD010000021.1:0-2832 GCF_015558525.1 Anaeromassilibacillus sp. D41t1_190614_C2
TGCTCCAGGACAGCTCCCAGGATGCTCTTATCCACGCTTGTGAACGTGAAGCGCAGGGTCGTGCCCTCGTTCGGCATGGTGAAGGTGTAGGTGCAGCCATCTGCTGCAAATTCGATGTCCTCGCCATTGAGCTGCGCTCCGGAGAACGCGCCCTTGGTCGGGGTGAAGGTGAAGACCAGCTCTTCGCCCGGCTGTACCTTTGCGCCGTAGATCGCATCGGAAGAAATGATCTCTTCTGCATTGCCCTCGACGCTCATCGATGCGTTGCCGCCCCACTGTACCGTCAGAAGCTGGGCTTCCGCCTCTTCGCCCGCATCGAGATAAATCTCAAGCGCGCTGAGCGCCGCTTGGATGCGTTCCAAAGAACCATCGTCTGCACGCAATTCCGTCTGCAACGCAGTGATCTTTTCCTGCAAGCCCTGATACCAAGCTTCGGAACAATCATCCGGTGAGATCGCCTGTGCGCGCTGCAAGGCGCTCAAGTCGATGGATGTATCCAGTGCAATCAAGCGCCCTTCGCTTCCCACCGCGTTGTAATAATGATAAACCACGCCATTCTTTTTCACAACGCAGGGTTTATGCGCATAGGTCGAGCTATACGTGCTATTGCGCACTGTCAGCGGGATATACGATTTCTCCCAATGGACCATGTCCTTTGAAACGGCAAACGAGTCGATAATGCCGCCCGGGGAACTGGTGAAATAGAACATCACCCAGTAGTCTCCAATTTTCACAACATCTGCGTCGGCATTATGGCTGGCTCCCCAAACATCGCCGCTGGGAGAGGTGTCCTGATCGAGCACGGGGTTGGTTGCTTCGCGTTCCCAATGCGTTAAATCCTCGGAATACGCCTGGCACATGACTTCCGGGCCGCCCGCCGCATTGTAGAAGCCCACATACCGGCTGTTTTCCTCATCCCAAATGGCCTGCAATTTCCAAATGGTTCCTTTTTCATACGGATAGGTGCCGTCATGTGCATCCAGTACCGGGTCCGGATAACGTTCCCACTGGGAGAGCGATCCGTCCGGCTGGAAAATGCTATCCGCAAACGCCACGCCAGCGCGTTTGATGCCCGCCTCATAGCCGGGGGTATCGGACGCCAGATAGGTCATCGCCAGGCGTCCATCCGCCATCACGTGCGGGGTGGGAAGCTCGCCCCATTTATGGTCGCGCACAATATAGCCCGCCGCGTTGTATTCATCCCAAGCGCCGGGTTCGCCGTTCTCCAAAATCTTTCCAACCTTTTCCCAATGGAGCATGTCCGTACTGCGCGCAAGGCCCGTGCGATAGCCGGTTCCATCGTGCCCGACATACGTCATATAGACATAGGTGTCGTCGCCCGGAATGGCAAAGACATTGGGGTTGTCGATCAGGTCGCTGTCAAACGTGCCCGTCCCCACGCCCGAATAAGACAGCACAATGCCGTATTCATAGGGTGTTTTGACCTCTTCATAGATCGACTGGAAAACTTCGTTGGACAGGCGCTTTGTCAAGGCAACCGTTCTTGCATCAGAAAAATCTTCCTGCAAAGAGACGGTCAGTTCGATTTCTCCCTCTGCTAAACTGCTCAGGTCCAAGGAAAAATCAGCGGTCTGCGTGTTTGCCGGGATCTCTTCGCTAAAGGTCTGTTCCGCGCCCGTGCTGTCCACCGCCTTGATATAAAGCGGCTGCGCCTGCTCCCGGACCGTCTCCAACGTGACGGAAAGCGGCAGCTGGTTGTCGCCCGGCACGACCGCTGGCACCGTCATTTCAAAGCCGTGCAGCATTTCCCGGACGCCCCATACGCGCAGTTCGGAAGCGCCGACCGACTTCCCGTCCTGCGGGGTGACCGTCACCCGCACTTTTGCTGTGCGGAACACGTCGAAGTCGATGGTGAAGGGCACAATCCACGTGTCGTCCCCATAGGTCCCCACTGTGACTTCCTGGTTTGCCGCTTCCTGCCACTGGCTGCCGTCCCAATATTGGACGCTCACCGACTTGGGCGTCGGTACGCCTCCGAAATCGTTGTAAGCAAACCATTCCACCTGATGGACATCCTGCTCGGTTTCAAACTCCACCTCTACAAACGCCGGCCCCTGTTTGTCGTAATTGGTCCAGCGGTTGCGCGGCCCTTCGTCATGCGGCGGCCCCTGCTTGCTCGAGATGATCCCATCCGCCAAATCCTGGAGGTTGTCGCCGCCGTTGGTGTATTCTGCAAACAACTTCGGGAAACCCACTCCCGTCGGGTTCAGCGCCAGATTGCTGAGTTCCCCTGAAGCCCAATCGTATAGATGTTCCGAAACAGACAAACCCGCAAATCCAGTTTCAATAGGCGTAGCGGCCCATGCCGTCGTGACCCCTGAACACAGGATGGCGGCACTTAGCAAACACGCAGCCAGTTTCTTTTTCATAAAGCTCCTCCTTTTTCTCCAAATCATACGAAAGATATCCCTTTAAGACAGCGCCTCTCCTTTCCGCAGTATTTGGGATGGTACTTTCCTCTATTGAGGTCATTGTAACACGCCGATCAGGTCGCGTATTTACAAAAAGTTATCTAAAAAATACAATTTTTTAACATATCAATAATATACTTTTATAAAAATTTAACTTTCCTTTTCCATTAAAATTGTATTACATTTTTTGTTTCCATACTCCTGATTTCAAAAAAAAGCAGACCCCCGGATACATCCGGGAGCCTGCCCTCTTTACAGGAACCATCTACAGATGGATCCCGTTATTCTTTGCAAATAAAATGTTTATCCAATGGTCACCGCGCACTGGAGAACCGGCGCTTCGCCCGGCATCTGCGTGTAGACGCCCGTGCTCTGGCCCGGCGTTCCGATCGCATAGACG
>NZ_JADMOD010000021.1:2929-45843 GCF_015558525.1 Anaeromassilibacillus sp. D41t1_190614_C2
CGCACTGGAGAACCGGCGCTTCGCCCGGCATCTGCGTGTAGACGCCCGTGCTCTGGCCCGGCGTTCCGATCGCATAGACGCGGAAGTAGTAGTCGTTGCCAACCTTCGCCACATACTGCGTCTTGAGCACGCTGCCGTTGCCAACTGTGAAGCTCGGCGTTGCCGTGCTGCCGTTGACGACCGTCATCTTGAAGCAGTACGCACTGCCTCTCTTCAGGGTGAAGTTGACCGTCGTGTCGGAAACCACGGATTTCGCCGCGGTCACTACGGATGCGGAGGAGGTCACAACCGCCGTTCCTTCGCCCGCATAGACATTTCCGGCAGAAGTATTCGAAGAGCTGGAGCCCTTGTTCCCGCTGGAGGAATTGCCGCCGGAAGGCTTGCCTGCGTTCTCGATGGCAACTTCAAGCTCTTCGACGAGTGCATCGACCTCTTCCTGCGTGGCCAGATCGTTCGCGAGCAATGCGATTGCCTGCGTTCTGAGCGCCTTAACGGTGGCATCCGTGCTGTCCGCCGTCTCTGCAATCAGGTCTTCCAGCTTGCTCTTATCCGGGATCAAGCGGATTTCTGCCATCGCGACAGAAAGTCGGCTGGTCATTGTCTCAACATCCGCCTGGGACGGATCTTCCTGCGCGACCAATTCCTTGGCCTCTGCCAGGACATCCACAAAGGTATCCCATGCATCGTTCTGGATGTATTCGCTTGCTTCATAGGTATCTGCCACTTCGATCAAATGCAGCAGGCTGCCCAGATCGGCGCCGAGTTCCAGGTTGTTGAGTGCATTAACCAGCTCATCCGCCATTGCGTCGATGTCTTCCTGCAGGGAATCCTGCGCGTCATACATCGCCTGGGCCTCTTCCTTCACCGCCATCAGCGCTTCCCAAGAAGCCGATGTGTAGCTGGCCTGGTCAAGGCTGTCACAGGTATCCAGCAGGAGCTTCAGGAACGTCATATCGCCGTTCTTGAACTGCAGGTACTGGATGGCGTTCAACAATTCGCTCCAAGCGTTGTCGATCGTTGCCTGATCCGCCGTTGCGCTTTCTGCAACTTCTTCTGCATTGGCAATGGCTGCATCGATGGCTTCTCTGACGTCGCTCAAAGCGGCATTGTATTCGTCGCTGCCCTGCAATTCTTTCGCAATTTCCAGCGTAGCGTTCAACGTGAGCTTATTAACGATGGTAAAATCAAAATCGAGCATCTGGTCTTCGTCGCCCATGGTTACGGCATAGGTGTAAAGATCCTTTTCATAATCGTCCTGTGCCTCGCCATTGACGGAAACGCCCGCGATTTCACGGCCGTCGTATGCCGGAGCAAAGGACAGGGTGATTTCTTCGCCAGGAACAACGCTGCCCATATAGGCGCCTGTTGCGTCCAGGATCGCCTCTGCATAGCCGTCCACTTCCATGGTGACAGCCGGCGTGTAAACCACCGACAAGGTCTTGCCCGCTGCCGGCGTGATTGCGCCCTCTTCATTGCCTTCCGTGGTGAACGCCTTGAGGCAAACATTGCCGAGCGCGCCCCACATATCGCCGTCAAAGTCGCCGGCGACCTGGATGTTTACGCCGCTGGTACCGGGCTTATCCTGCAGGTCTTCTGCGGAAGAGCTGCCCGCCACTCTCTTGACATGCGCGGTATAGTTGGTGCCGACCTCTTCCAGATCGAGCCAATCTTCGCCGTTTACATTGACAAAGCTTTCGCCTTCCTCAATATTGGCAACGCAACGGACGTTGTCGAAGTTGCCGTTCATTTCCGTTGCAACCGGGAACGCTCTGCCGAGCGGGTTTTCCATGGTGACAACAATCGAGTACTTTTCACCCTCTGCGAGGTTGACCCACTGGTCTTCGTCCAGATAGATGGTGTGGTAGCCCGGATATGCTTCCGTGCCCGTGATGGGTTCCTTATAAGCCTTTGCCTCGCCGATCGGGGAGCCGCCATCCTCCGGAAGCTGCGTATAAACCTGGATAGAATACTGTGCATTTGCATCCGTGGTGTAGAAGGAAACCGCCTTCAAGGTCTCGTCGCTGGTCGCTGTAAAGACGTTCGCCATGGAAACCGGCGCATTCATCTCTTCCCCGCCAACGGACATGCTCCAACCGGTGCCGTCATACTGATACAGATGGTCGTAAGCCTCCGCGCTGTCCGGAGTCGTGTCCAAAACATACTGCATGACCTCGGTGATGCTGCCCTCGTCATAGGACATATAGAACAGGCCGTCATACTGGTCTCTGCCCCAGCTGTTCCGGATCAGCCAAGCGCCATCGTGCTCCGGCGTGCCGTAGCCGCTGGAGAACAGCTCCTTCGGGATATTATCGTCCCAGCCGACGATCTGCACCGCATGGTTGCAGTCGCCAAAATTGGGGCCGCCAAACTGGGTCTTCACAGGCGTCCCATTATAGTCCACATAGTTGTAAGCTCTGGAATTATAGGAGATTCCCAGGCTTCCGCCTGCCAGCAATGCCTTTTTCACCGCTGTGCCGTCCAGGTTGCCGTCGGCGTCGCGGGTCGGCAGATAGTTGGTCTCCTCCAAGCGGTACTCCTGGTCAAACTGGATGGACGGGTCCAGATCCTCGTATTTGTCCGCTTCCGCAGAACCGGTCGATTCCGGATAGGGGAGCGTTTCCTCCAGCACCGGGCCTACGCCTCTTGCGAGGGTCGACGTTGCGATAAAGGTGTTTCCGCCCAAGCGGTACTCCTGGAATTTCACATCCACGTCCGACTCATTGTACTCAAACGGGCGGTAGCTATCCCCGTCCGTTCCGTCGGCCGGATCGTCCGGGTTGGCGCGGCCATGGTAAGCAAAGTATGCCAGATGGATCGGCGAGAATACAGGCGCATCCTCACCCATTTCGTCAAACAGGTTGGACGCCATCGCGCCGGTGCCGCTGAAGGCCCAGCAGGTGCCCCAGCCGCCCTGGTTGCGCACCTCCGCGGTAACCGTGCCCGCTTCTACTGCGTTATACGCGGCAGGCAGTTCGTCGGTGGCCGCACGTGCGCGCAGCATCGTCCTTGCCGACGGCGCAGCGTTCTGCATGTACGACAGGTCCATATTGGGCGAGACATACGACGACATGGTTTTCCCCATGACCGCCCCTTCCTCCGGCCCCTTGCTGGCGGCGGCTGCCGTAGTCCCAGCAAAGGAGGCTCCCAGCATGGAACATGCCAACAACACAGATAGGACTTTGTTCGCTGACTTCATAAACTCAACCTCTCTTCAATAAAAAATTTGAGAAAAACGTGTCAAAATACGTTTTTTCAGTTCCTGATTTGTCTATAAAATTGATGATACTACTGTAAAAAAAGGATGTCAAGATTGAACCATCCTCATTTTGCATCTAACCAAAACAGACCTTGCATCACAGGTTCGATTATCTTGCGAATTCTGCGAGAATTTTCCAATTTTTTCTTATATTTTAAAAGTATCTTTTTCCCTCTTGCATTTTTCTGTCATTTTGCCGATTTAATGCAATAAACTTCATGCAAAAACACAAGTGTTTTTTTTAAAAAAACTATGTAAATCATCTAAAGAAAGAGGGAGGTCCCCGGGATACCCGGAGACCCCATTGCCTCAAAAATATTGCTAGACCGTTCTATTGTATCCCGAAACGAGCTTATCCAATGGTAACTGCACACTGGAGAACCGGCGCTTCGCCCGGCATCTGCGTGTAGACGCCCGTGCTCTGGCCCGGCGTTCCGATCGCATAGACGCGGAAGTAGTAGTCGTTGCCAACCTTCGCCACATACTGCGTCTTGAGCACGCTGCCGTTGCCAACTGTGAAGCTCGGCGTTGCCGTGCTGCCGTTGACGACTGTCATCTTGAAACAGTATGCGCTGCCTCTCTTCAAAACAAACGGCGCTGTTGTATCGGAAACCACGGATTTCGCCGCCGTCACTACGGATGCGGAGGAGGTCACAACCGCTGTGCCTTCGCCCGCATAGACATTTCCGCCAGAAGTATTCGAAGAGCTGGAGCCCTTGTTCCCACTGGAGGAATTGCCGCCGGAGGGCTTGCCTGCGTTCTCGATGGCAACTTCAAGCTCTTCGACGAGTGCGTCAACCTCTTCCTGCGTGGCCAGATCGTTCGCGAGCAATGCGATTGCCTGCGTCCTGAGCGCCTTAACGGTGGCATCCGTGCTGCCCGCCGTCTCTGCAATCAGGTCTTCCAGCTTGCTCTTATCCGGCACCAAGCGGATCTCCGCCATTGCCGTGCTCAGCTCGACGATCATCGCGGTGACGTCTTCCTGGGAAGGATCGGTGGAGGCAAGCAACGCCTCTGCCTTCTCCAAAGCTGCCTCAAAGGTATCCCATGCATCGTTTTGGATATAATCGTCCGCCGCATAGCCATTGGCCGTATCGACCAACGCCTGGAGCTGATCCAACGCGGTGGCCGGCTCCAATGCATTCAGCGCATCCGCCAAAGCCTGCGTCATCTCGTCGATGTCCTGCTGCAGGGAATCCTGCGCATCGACCATTGCCTGGGCCTCGTCCCTCACGGCGACCATTGCATCCCAGGAAGCCTGCGTGAAGTCTTCCTTCTGCAACGAATTGGCCAGATCCAGGACGGCCTGCAGGCCAGCCATGTTTCCATTCTGGAACTGCAATGCCTGTACGGCATCAAACAGGAGGTTCCAAGCATCGTCGATTTCCTCCTGGGTCGCGGTTGTGCTCGCTGCGACCTCTTCGCCGTTGGCGATCGCCTTATCGAGCGCCTCCTGCACGTCGCTCAACGCTGCTTCGTATTCATCGCTCTTCTGGGCTTCTTTTGCCAGCTGCAATGCCGCGTTCAAAGTGATCTTGTTGACCACGCTGAATTCGATGTCCACCGCCATGTTCTCTTCGCCCATGGTCAGGCTATAGGTGAACAGGTTCTTATCAAAGTCCTCGACCGCTTCGCCGTTGACCGTAACGCCGGTGATCTCCCTGCCGGGAACAACGGGTGCGAAGGACAGGGTCAGTTCTTCGCCGGGAACCACCTTGCCGATGTACGTGCCAGCCGTGTTGACTACGTCATCCGCTGCCCCGCTGACCTGCATCGTGACCGTCGGGTCATAGGTGATGGTGAGCAGCTTCGCCTCTGCCGGGGTAACCGCGTCTTCGTCGTTCCCCTCGGTGGTGAACGCCTTCAGGCAGACATTTGCCAGATTATCCCACACATCGCCGTCGAAGTCGCCGGCGACTTCGATGTTCACGCCGCTGGTGCCCGGTTCGATATTTCCGGTCCAGTCTTCCTGGTTCTGGGAGTTGGGGTCCACCCGCTTGGAGTGCGCCGTGTAGTTTTCGCCCACATCCGCCAGGTCGATCCAGCTCTTGCCGCCATCGATGCTGATAAAGCTTTGATGGTTGTCGATTGCTGCCTGCACGCGGAAGTTATCCAGCGTTGCATTCATCTCGCAGGCGACCGGGTATGCCCGGCCGAGCGGGTTCTGCATGGTGACGACAACCGCATAGTTCTCGCCTTCCTTCAGGTTGACCGGCTCGTCCAGATAGACGGTGTGGTAACCCGGATACTGCTCCGTGCCCGTCTGCGGCTCCGCATAGGCCTTGTTGCCACTGGTGGGGTTGTAATTGTTGGTATCCGTATACACCTGGATGGAATATTCCGCATTCGCATCGGTGGTGTAGAAGGAGACGGCCCGCAGGGTTTCATCGCTCGTTGCGGTGAAAATGTTGGCCATCGGGACCGCCGTGGCCTTGTCTTCCGCGCCGGCGGACATGGACCAACCGGTTCCATCGTACTGGTAGGTGTGGTCGAACTCATCCGCATCCCCTACCTGGTACTGGGAAACCTCGGTGATGGTCCCTTCGTCATAGGACATATAGAAATAACCGTGCATATAGGACCAATCGCCCCAGCTGTTGCGGATCAGCCAGCCGCCGTCGTGCTCCGGCGAATTGCCCTGTGCGTCCTGGAAATACTCCTTCGGGATGTTGTCATCCCAGCCGACGATCTGCACCGCATGGTTGCAGTCGCCGAAATCGGAACCGGTGTAATGGGTCATGATGACCTTGTTGCCATTGCCGTCGTCCCCGATCATTGCCGGCTGGTATTCCTCTTCATAGTAGAATGCCCTGGTGCCGCTGGAGTCATAGGCAACCACCAGGCTGCCGCCGTTTTCCAGCAAAGCCTTTTTAATGGCCGTGGTATCCAATTCGCCGTCCGCGTTCTTGGTCGGCAAATAGATGCTGTCGTCCAGACGGTATTCCTGCTCAAACTGGATGCTGGGGTCGAGATCCAGCCACGGCGTCTTATCCACCTCATAGAAGGGGTCCGGATACGGTGCGACCTCGTCCAAAACCGGACCTACACCTCTGGTAAAGGTGGCGGTGCTGCAGAAGGTGTTGCCGCCGCCGACATACTCCCGGTAATCATCATTGATCATGCTCTCGTCGTATTCATATGGCAGGTAGGTGTCCCCGTCCGTCTTGTCCGCCGGGTCCTCCGGGTTGGCCTTGCCATGGAAGGCAAAATAGGCCAGATGCGCCGGGGAAAGGACGGGCGTATTCTCCTGGAGTTCATCGTACAGGCTCGAAGCGATCGAACCCGTCGCGGCGAAGGCCCAGCAGGTGCCCCACCCTGCCTGGTCGCGCACCTGTGTGGTCACGCGCCCCGCATCGATCGTGTTATAGGCGGCGGGCAATTCCTCCTGCGCAGATCTGGCCGCTCTGGAAAGCATCCTCGGCTTCGCGGCAGCGTCCAACATGTAGGACGTATCCATGCCGGAATGGGAATAGCCCATGACCGCACCGGTCTCGATCTCTCCCTCCACCGGTTTGGGCTTGTCCGATGCTGCAAAGGCGGTAGTCCCGGCAAAGGACGTCGCCAGCATAGAACAGGCCAACAGCAGGGATACGATCTTGTTTCCTGTCTTCATAAACTCTACCTCGCTTTACAATTGATTTGAACAAGCCGGAATCGCAGAGGATATATACATCCGCATTCACATTTTGTTCATAGGAATGATCATACTCCGGAAACATTTCCCTGTCAAGCAAAATCGCAATCTTTTTGCATGTTTCTTTCTTTTATCCTGCATTTTATTGTCGAAATTCCCATAATACTGTAGTTTTATTTGGGAAATTCGATGGTGTGTTGCATGTGAAATTTTATTTCCTTCTTTTCCTTTATTTATTTATCGATTTATTATATTAAAACAATATTTCTTACTGTCAATTTCAGCTGCCAATAAGGGTCCTCCCCCTCCCGATATCCCGCCTTCCTGACCCGGCCCTCCCTCACTGGCTGCCCCAACAAATCCAAAAAGGCCGAAGCGGGAAAACCCACTCCGGCCCTCAAATCGTATGCACTTATGTCTGTTCGGAATGATCCACTTCCGGTTCTTCTTGCGGTTGCTGGGGAAGGACGCGCCCGGCCCCCATCCCTTGCGGCGGGCGGTCCGCACCGCGCTCCATCTCTTCCACGGCGGCACGCGCAATTTCCCGGAGAATCCTCTCCAACTCTTCATCTGTCAGATGCAATGCGCCACCTCCGCTCTTTCTTTTCGCTTAGCTCTATTATAAGAAGGAACCGCAGGAAAAATCCAGTGGAAAATCTTGCTGTTCTATTTTTGCGGTTGTGTTGCTACAACGGCAATGCCCAGCTCTTCCAACTGTTTCGCGTCCACATCGGTGGGCGCTTCCGTCATCAGGTCGCTGGAGGAAGCCACCTTCGGGAAGGCGATTACCTCGCGGATGCTGTCGCAGCCGAGCATCAGCATGACCAAACGGTCGAGGCCAAAGGCCATGCCGCCGTGCGGCGGCGCGCCGTATTTGAACGCGTCGATCAGGAAGCCAAAGCGGTGCTGCGCCTCCTCGGGCGTAAAGCCGAGCGCTTCAAACATCTTCGCCTGCAATTCCGAGTCGTTGATACGCAGGGAACCGCCGCCGACTTCGTTGCCGTCGAGCACCATATCGTAGGCCACCGCGCACACAGCGCCGGGGTCCGTCGCCAGCTTGTCGATGTCCTCCGGGCGCGGCATGGTAAAGGGATGGTGCATCGCGACCCAGCGCTGCTCCTCCTTGCTGTATTCAAACATGGGGAAGTCCGTGATCCAGAGCAGGCAGGGCTTGCTCTTGTCGATCAGGCCAAAGCGCGCGGCCAGGTTGCAGCGCAGCGCGCCCAGGGAATCCCAAACGACCTTGTTTTCGTCGCTGGCGACCAACAGGAGCACGTCGCCCGGCTCCGCGCCCATCGCGCTGCGGATGGCGGCCACTTCCTCCGGGGAGAGGAATTTCTCATAGGAGGAGGTCTCCTTCTCCGCGAGGCGCGTCCAGGCAAGCCCCTTCGCGCCATAGGCCTTGATCCATTCGGTCAATTTGTCGATCTCTTTGCGGCTGAGCGCCTCGGCCTTACCCTTGAGGTTGATGCCGCGCACAGAACCGCCGCCCGCCAGGGCGCCTGCAAACACCTTAAACTCTGTATTCCGGAGCAAATCGCTCAAATTGATTAACTCCATGCCAAAGCGCAGATCCGGCTTATCCGAACCAAAGCGGTCCATCGCCTCGTGCCAGGTCATGCGGCGGAACGGGGTCTCGATGTCGATGCCCAAAACTTCCTTATAGACGCGCTTCATAAAGCCCTCGCCGATGGCCATGACGTCGTCCTGGTCCACAAAGCTCATCTCCAGGTCGATCTGGGTGAACTCCGGCTGGCGGTCGGCGCGCAGGTCCTCGTCGCGGAAGCAGCGGGCGATCTGCATATAGCGGTCAAAACCGGAGAGCATCAGCAGCTGCTTATAGAGCTGCGGGGACTGCGGCAGCGCGAAGAAGCTGCCCGGGAACACGCGGGACGGTACCAGGTAGTCGCGCGCGCCCTCCGGCGTGGATTTGATGAGGTCCGGCGTCTCGATCTCGATAAAGCCGTTCTGGTCAAAATAGTCGTGCGCCACCTTGACGATCTTATGGCGGCCGATGATTTTGCGCTGCATGTCGGGCCTGCGCAGGTCGAGATAGCGGTATTTCAGGCGGGTATCCTCCTTGACGTTGGAGTCCTCCACGATTTCAAACGGCGGGGTCTCCGACTTTGCCAACACGCGCAGTTCCAGGACCTCCAGCTCGATGTCGCCGGTGGGCAGGTCCGGGTTCTTGGACGTGCGCTCGCGCACCGTCCCGCGCGCCAACAGCACAAACTCGGCGCGCGCCGCAAACGCCTTTTCGAAGATGGCGCGGTCCGTGCTTTCGTCAAACGCCAGCTGCACAATGCCGGTGCGGTCGCGCAGGTCGATAAAGATCAGCTGTCCCAGGTCGCGCTGGCGCTGCACCCAGCCGCAGACGACCACTTCTTTTCCAATATCCGTGCTGCGGAGCTCGCCGCAGTAGTGGGTCCGTTTCAGGCCCGTCATAAACTCTGCCATATGGCACCTCCAAAAAGATAGTCAATTCCAATGGGTACCCGCCGTTCCCCGCAGCGGGGTTGATCCGTTTTGGGAGGAAGCGCTGCTGTCCGGCAGGGCCCCTACCAAAATCGTCCGTTCCGGTCCGATGCCGGTTAAAACGCCAAGTCCTCCTGCTCCGTGGACAGGCAGACGTACTGCTCCACGAAGTCCTTGGACAGGTCGATCGTCTTCTTTTCGCCGGTCTTCATATTCTTGAGGACCGCCTTCTGGCTTGCGATTTCATCGTCGCCCAGCACCATGCTGTATTTTGCGCCGATCTTATCCGCATATTTCATCTGCGCTTTGAGGCCGCGGTCGTTCTCATCGCACGCCGCGATGATCGAATACTTGCGCAGGCTGTCGGCCAGCTTGAACGCTTCCAGGTGCGCCGCCTCACCCAGCGACGCAATAAAGATCTCACAGCGGTCCGGGGCCGGCATCTCGATGTTTTGCTTGTCCATCACCATCATCAGGCGCTCGATGCCCATGGCGAATCCCAGGCCGGGCATGGGCTGGCCGCCCATCTCTTCCACGAGGCCGTTGTAGCGGCCGCCGCCGCAGAGCGTGCTCTGGGCGCCGAGGTCCCCGCTGATGAACTCAAAGACCGTGTTCGTATAATAATCCAGGCCGCGCACAATGGTGGGGTTGACCGTGAATTCGGTCCCCACGGCGGTCAAATACTTCTGCACCGCCTCGAAATGCGCCTTGCAGTCGTCGCAGAGATAGTCCAAAATCTTCGGCGCGCCCTCTGCGATTTTGGAGCAGATCGGGCTTTTGCAATCCAGGATGCGCATGGGGTTGCGCTCCAGGCGGCCCTGGCATGTTTCGCAGAGCTGGACCTTGTACTGCGTGAAATACGCCTTGAGCGCCTTGTGGAACTCTGCGCGGCAGGTCGGGCAGCCGATGGAATTGATCTCCAGGCGCAGGTTCTTGATCCCCAGGCGGTCAAACACGCTCTTCGCCAGGCCGATGACCTCGGCGTCCGCGCTGGGGCTGTTGGAGCCAAACATCTCCACGCCGAACTGGTGGAATTCGCGCAGGCGGCCGGCCTGGGTGTTTTCATAGCGGTAACATGTGGTGAAGTAGTGCAGTTTGACCGGCAGGCCGTTGTTATAGAGCGCGTGCTCCAGCAGGGCGCGCACAACGCCCGCCGTCCCCTCCGGCCGGAGGGTGATCGAGCGCCCGCCCTTATCCTGGAAGGTGTACATCTCCTTTTGCACAACGTCGGTGGTTTCCCCTACGGAACGCTGGAACAGGCGCGTATCCTCAAAGACGGGCGTGCGGATCTCCCCGAAGCCGTGCAGGGCGGCCTCGCTGCGCATCACGTCCTCCACCACCTGCCAATTTTCGCTCTGGCCTGGCAGGATGTCCTGGGTTCCCTTTTGTGCCTTAATCAATTCCATCTGATTGCCTCCTATCGCTCTGTTCGATTTTCTGGCGGTATAAAAAGAAAACCCCCGTCCCAGTGAAAGGGACGAGGGGAAATTCCTCGCGGTGCCACCCTTTTTCAGAAGCGCCCTCCGGCGCCTCCCTCAAAGTACCCCAAACCCGGTTGCGCGTGGGGCTTGCGCGCAGCTCGCGGGTGTCTTTCGCCGGCCCTCCATTTGCAGCGCGCTCTCAGCTCTGCGCGCCTCTCTGTGGCAGGAGGCATCCGGGTACTCTTCCCGTGTCGTCGCCAATCGTTTGCATATGCACGCAAACAAAAGAAACCGTGTATACTCAACGTGATTTTACACGGTTCTGTTTGTTTTATAATTCTAAATTATAAAATTCTTTTAAAAATCCCAATTCCTTTGCCCTTTGAGGGCTTTTCCATGCTTGTCCCACCACATGGTTGGGGCAAGCGAAAAGCAGAACTGGATCAGCCCTTTGGGTTCAGGATATTGCGCCAATCGAGGTCTCCGCGCTCTAAACCGTGGATCAACACTTCCGCAGTGGCGATATTGGTTGCAACGGGGATGTTGTGCATATCGCAAAGGCGGAGCAGATTCATATCGTTGGGCTCATGCGGCTTTGGATTCAGCGGGTCCCGGAAAAACAACAGCAAGTCCACCTCGTTGCAGGCGATGCGCGCGGCGATCTGCTGGTCGCCGCCTTGGGAACCGCTCAAAAAGCGCTGGATCTCCAAACCGGTAGCCTCCGCTACCATTTTGCCCGTCGTTCCCGTGGCGCACAGGAAGTGGCGGCTGAGCACGCCGCAATAGGCAATACAAAATTGGACCATCAATTCTTTTTTGGCGTCGTGGGCGATGAGTGCGATGTTCATGTGTATCATTCCTTTCAATAAAACGCACAGGCTCCTTAAACGCGTACCGCCAAGGGCACCTGCTCCCCCTCTAGTCTGGCCGCAAGGCGGCCAAGCGCCATTGTTCCCGCACTTTTCAGCGGCGCGGGCGAACCCGAGGCTCCCGCAACAGCAAGCGCCGCATCCTCCGGGACAATCGCGATCAAACGGATCCCGGATGCGTCGATGACGGCGTCTAAATCCCGATACGCGCCAAGATTGCGGAAACTTTTGCCACTGAAACGGTTGACCACCAAACGCTGGCTGCGGACTCCCGCATATTCCAGCGCAATGCGCGTTTTATTGCAATCCCGCAGGCATACGGGGTCCGGGGTGGAAACCACCAACGCCCGCTGCGCAGACGCAACTGCACTCATAAAACCGCTGCCGACGCCGGCGGGGCAGTCGATCAGCACGTGGTCGTAATACCGGGAAAGAACGGATACCATCCGCTTCATGATCTCCGGGCTCACAATATCCTCTTCGCGCCCGGGGGCAGGCAGCAGAAAGAGCCCTTCGGCCCACTCGCATGGATAAATCGCCTGACTGGGGTCCGCCTCGCCAGCAGCCATGTCCGCGATATTGAATACCTGGCGCTCGGAAACGCCGAGCATATGATCCAATGAAGACAGGCCCGCGTCGCCGTCGATCAACAGGACACGCCTGCCGCGCCGAACCAACGCCAGCCCTAAGCCGGTGGTCAGCGTAGATTTTCCCACGCCTCCCTTTCCTGATGTGATAACCGTCACAACTCCCATGTACAAAACCTCATTTTTATATTAACACAAAATTTTGCAGGTGTCAAAAGATTTTTATTGTTCATTTTATCTATTTAAAACACGAAATCATGTTTTATCCCGGAAACCGGGGCCTTGCGCCAACAAACGGCCTCATTCGGCGGAGGCGGTCCCCTGGGAGGAGGTTTCCCCGGATGCATTTGAGGAAGCATCCCCCTCTTCGTCCGAAACAGCGCTGGACGCCGCCAGCTCTTCCGGCATGACCAGGTTTCCCTCGTCATCTACGGTTTTCCCGTAGAAATAGGCGTCCAGGATGTCACGCACCACGTTCTGGCAATAGGTGCCGGTGGAGCCGTGCTGCAGGATGACGGCCACGGCGATCTCCGGGTCGTCGTACGGCGCAAAGCCGATAAACGCCACGTTGTCCGAGCCGGGGCCCTGCGCGGTGCCGGTCTTGCCGGCGATCGGCACGGGATAGTTGCCGAGGTTCCGGTGTGCGGAGCCGCGCGAATCCGTGATGACGGCGCGCATCCCCTCTTTGACATATTCGAAGTTCTGCTCGGAAACGCCGGTCTCCGCCACAACGGTCGGGTTGTCCGGGTCGTTTTCCATCACAACTTCCTTGCGCGCATAGTCTGTGATCTTGCTGACGAGGTGGGTCTGGTAGCGCACGCCGTTGTTCGCGATGGTCGATGCATAGGTCGCCAACTGGAGCGGGGTAAACTGGTTGTCGCTCTGGCCGATCGCCGCCTGCACCACGTCGCCGCCCACCCAGGTCTTCCCGCGTTCGGCGTACTCTTCGGGGCCTGCCAAAATGCCTTCGCTCTCATTGAGCTCAACCCCGGTCTTTTCGCCCAGGCCAAACCGGCGGCAATAGAGGTTCATCGTTTCGATGCCGGTGTAATAGCCGGTTTCAAAGAAGAAGATGTTGCACGATTCGGCCAGCGCGCGGCGCAGCGAAAGGGTCCCGTGCGTGCCCAAGCAGCGCGGCGTAAAGCCGACGTCTGCAAAGCGCTGGTACGTGTGCGTGCAGCGGAACGTCGTATTGTTGGTGATCACGCCCTCCTGCAGGGCTGCGCAGGCCACCGCCGGCTTGAAGCAGGAGCCGGGCGTAAAGATGCCTGTAAAGGCCTGGTTCACCAGGGGATGGTTCTCGTTTGTCAAAACCTGGTTTTTATAGTCGTTGTCGTACGTATATTTCTCCAGGTCGTAATTCTCATTGCCGGCGGCTGCCAACACCGCGTTGTCCTTGACCCGCAAAACCACCGCCGCGCCAATCGTACAATCCTGGCCGTTCCAGCCGCCCTTGGTGCTGGTCAGCCGTTCGCCGTTTTCCCGCGCGGCCTGCACATTCTGTTCCAGCGAAACCTGCGCCACCCGCTGGAGGTTGCTGTCCAGGGTGAGGAACACGGTATTGCCGGACTTCGGCGCTTTGATGACCGTCTCAGAGGCAACGCCGCCACGGCTGGTGGTCTCCACCTGCTTTTCGCCCGCTTCGCCGCGCAGCTCGTCCTCAAAGGCGTACTCGATGCCGCTCTGCCCCATCCGGTCGTTAAAGGCATAGCCCTCGTCCTTGCGCTCGTCGTACTGCTCCTGGGAGAGCGGGCCCATGGTGCCGATCAGCTGCGCCGCGAGATCCCCTCCCGGGTAGGTGCGCGCCGTGGTGATCTTGATGCTCGCGCCGGGGAGGAGCTGGGTGTTTTCGCTGACAATGCCCACCGTGTCCCCGGAGACGTCCGGCGCAAAGATGTACGGCGTCGAAGAGTTGAAGCCCGCCTTTGTCATCCCGTAGCGCACGGAGGCGATGTTCCGGATCTCCTCCTTGGGGAGGGTGGCGTCGATTTCATATTTCTCGATCAGCGCATTCATGCAGTCGTCCGCCGTCGCGTACGAATTCAAAGCGGCAAAATCCTTGCCCTTTAAGCGCTCCACTTCGCTCTCAGAGTCCGGCATGAACGCATAGTTGCCCTCGCTGTCGATCAAAATCGGCAGCTCGTCCGTCCATTCCTCGCCGCGGCTGTTCAGCAGATTGGTCAGCAGGCGGATGGTCTCGTTCTCCGTGCCATAGGTCATGTACGGGCGCTCAAACTGGATGGCATACCCCGTCTTATTGGCCGCCAGGGGGTTCCCCGCGGCGTCGACGATCTCGCCGCGCGCAGCATCCATCGTGACAATGGACGCGCTGGTCGAATCCGCCTGTTGGCGTGTATCGGCGCCGTTCAAAATCTGCCAATCCACCAGGCGCAGCGTATAAATCGCGAGGATTCCTACGATGATCCCCACCAGCGCAAAACTGCGCAGCGATGTTTTCGACTTCATGTATTTCACCTCCACACAGGTATCGAAACAGGATCCTTTGATCCTACTGTTTCAAACGGGCAGCCGCCCTCCCGGCGCCTTCTTCAAAAGGGCCGCATATAGGCAACGCCCCGGAAAGGGCACGGTCCCCGAGGACAGAAACCCTCTTTTAAGAATACCATTTCCCAGGCCGTTTTCTTCCAAACCGCCGCGATTTTTCATACCAAAGGGGCCGGGCCCATGCCTACTGGCGGACCGGCCCCTCTCCATTTTACACGCCAGCCCTGCGGCTATTCCGTTTTTGAGCGGATCTGCTGGGCCAAAGCGCGGTTGAATGCGTAACAGAGCGGCATTGTACAGAAGGAATACGCCATGCGCGGCAAGTACCGTGTGACCAGCGCATATCCGCTGTACTCGTAGCCGTAGAGCAAATAGAAAAATACCCATTGGAGGAACAAAATCCCAGCGACCGCCCCGGCCGCCAAGAGCAGGGACGTCAGGAAATTCGTCTGGATCAGATCCGCCGTGAGCAGCCCCACCCCGTAACAGGCGGCCGCCAGCAGCAGGCCGTGGAAACCCAAAACGCCCCCCATGCCGATGTCCAGGAACAGGCCGCACAGAAGGCCAAAGGCGATCCCCGCCAGCTCGCTCTCAAACATCGCGATGGAAATCGCCGCAGGGATCAGCAGCACCGGCCGCGCCCCGCCGATTTCCGGCAGAAGGCCGGGGGTCTCCTGCACCATGTACAAAATTAAGATTTCGATCGTATAGGCAAAATACCGGATGATCTTATAACGGTCCATCACTGGCCCTCCGAAGCGGAGCTGGTGCCAAAGGCTTCGTCCAGCGCCTGCCCTTGCCCCTCGAATTCGGTGATCACCATCACGTCGCGCACGGAATTGACGTCTACAAACGGCCGGACCTCCGCATAGAGCGAGACATCATACTCCTCGTTCTGCACGGAAACCACCTCGCCGATGGCAAGGCCGCTCGGATAGACGCCGCCCAGCCCGCTGGTGGTGACAATGTCGCCCGCCTTTGCCGGGGTATCCGCCGCCAGGTAGCCCAACTTGACCAACCCTTCCTCGGCCAGCTTGATATCGGTGCTCACCACGCCGCTGTCCCGGCGCAGGGTGGGCTCCGTCTCATCGATGGAAGGCAACGCCCCGACGGAATCCTTCACGGGGGTCCCGCTTTCCTCTTCCGTCGTCACAAGCGCGGCGATTTTGGTATCCGGTGAGAGCAGGGTGGTCACCTGGCTGTAGTTTGCGTTTACCGCGGAAATAAAGCCCACCACGCCCGCGTCCGTAATGACCGGGTCGTTCTTCGAGATGCCGTCGTTTGTGCCCTTGTCGATGGTAAATTTATACAGCACATTGGGGTCCCGCCCGATGACCGCCGCCGGTACGGGCTTGAAGTCGCGGTTTTCATCCTTCAATTCCAGGTATTTCCGCAGCTGTGCGTTCTCAATCCGGTACTGGTCATAGTTGACCAGCTTTGCCTGCAACTCTTCGATCTCCTTTTTGAGGGCGGCGTTTTCCTCCAGGAGCTCTTCTTTCGAGTAAGTAAGGGGTTCTGCCGCAACCGCGGCATTGTTGGTGATAATCGTACTCACGCGCTGCATCGGGGTCGCCACCAGACCCAGCGCATTCGCCACGACCGACCCTCCCTGGGTGGCCGTGAACAGCATCAGCGCCAGCATGACAAATACCACCGCCAGCAGCACTTTTGCACTTGTGCCGTGCATAAAGTCTCTCATCTTGCGAACACCTCCCGTTGTTTTTTGAAAGAAAAAGGCCGTTGCAAAAATCACGGGCGCACAAAGCACGCCCGTGATCGATCGTTTGGTCCCTCTCCGTGTATGGAAAGTCCCTCACAAATCCCGGGGCCTTCCCTCAAAAATCCGGTCCAATCCGGCGGCAGAAACGAAACGCCGTCCCCACCCTTCGATGGCCGGATCAAAATTCTGTTCTCTCTGCGCTTCCACGCCGGGAAGCGCCAAGGCTTCGCAGCCGCTTATCTGCGGGCCTTGTAATAGGACGACGGCATGGTGACCTCCAGGCGCTTGCCGGTGCCGTCCACCACACAGTCCAGCGGGCTATCCGCCACATGGACGGGCATGCCCGTCTCCTGCTCCACCAGCTGGTCCAGGCCGCGCAGCAGCGCGCCGCCGCCGGTCAGCATGATGCCGTGGTCGATGATGTCCGCCGAAAGCTCCGGCGGGGTCTTTTCCAGCGTGCTCTTGATCGCGTCCACGATGGTCGCGAGCGGGTCGGAGAGCGCTTCGCGCACTTCCTCCGCGCTGATCGTCACGTTCTTGGGCAGGCCGTCCACCAGGTTGCGCCCCTTGATCTCGACGGACGCGCGGTCCTCTTCGCTGCCGGTCGGGAACGCCGAACCGATGGCGATCTTGATCTCCTCCGCGGTGCGCTCGCCGATCAGGAGGTTGTATTTCTTCTTGACATAGGAAATAATAGCCTCGTCGAATTTATCGCCCGCCACGCGCACGGAGCAGGAGGTGACGATATCCCCCAGGGAGATCACAGCGACTTCCGCTGTGCCGCCGCCGATATCCACCACCATGCTGCCGGTCGGGTCCGCCACGGGCAGGCCCGCGCCGATCGCCGCGGCCATGGGCTCTTCGATCAGCTCCACCTGGCTGGCGCCGGCCTGGCGCGCTGCGTCCTCAACGGCGCGGCGCTCCACCTCCGTGACGCCGGAGGGGATGCACACCACGATGTGCGGGCGGCTGAACGCGGTGGATTTCACCGCTTTTTTGATAAAGTGCTTGAGCATGGTCGCGGTGATGTCGAAGTCCGCAATCACGCCGTCCTTGAGCGGGCGCACGGCGACAATGGAGCCGGGCGTGCGGCCAATCATATCCTTTGCATGGGACCCGACCGCCAACACCGTGTCAGTACGGACGTCCACAGCGACAACAGAGGGCTCGCGCATCACGATGCCCTTCCCCTTCATATATACAAGCGTATTGGCGGTGCCGAGATCAATTCCGATATCCTTAGAAAACATGGCCAACATTCCCCTTTCAAACAACACCCACAACCGGGTTTTCATCCAGCGGCGCGCTGTACGGTTTTTCTATGAGTAAACCCATCCGCTCCGCGCTTATGCAGGGCACGGGTATTTTACATAAACTTTATTATACCCGCTGGTATGCCAATTCTCAACAGAAAAATTGTGAACAAATAAACTTTGGCAAATTCCACATTTTGCCATGAAGAAAACCGCCTTTAAACGGCAAAAGTCCGCAGAATTCGCGCCACGCGCGCGACCGGCAGGCCCACCACATTGTAGTAATCGCCGCGGATCCCCTGCACCAGCAGGGCGCCTTTGCCCTGGATGCCGTACGCGCCCGCCTTGTCCATGGGTTCCCCGGTGGCGACATAGGCCTGGATTTCCTCCTCCGCGAGCGGGTAGAACGTCACTTCGGTCCGCTCCGCCCCCACCTCGCAGCGCCCGTCCGCGAGCACGCAAAAGCCGGTGAACACCTCGTGCGTCTTGCCGGAGAGCAGCCGGAGCATGTCCGCCGCGTGTGCGGGGGTCTTGGGCTTCCCGAGGATGGCGCCGCCCAGCGCGACCACGGTATCCGCCCCCAGCACGACCGCGCCCGGGTGCTGCGCAAAGCACGCCTCCGCCTTGCGCCGGGCCAACAGGCGCACCGCCTCCTCAGGCGGGGTGCCGTCCGCAAAGCGTTCGTCCGCATTGGCCGGCGCGGTTGTATAAGGAATCCCCGCCAGGTCCAAAAGCTCGCGCCTGCGCGGGGAAGCGGATGCAAGGTACAGCATGGGATCACTCCTTTATATGGATTCTCGTGTACCCCAGGATCGCGGCCAGCAGCAAAATCGCCTGCGCCACGTTGACCTGGATGGACAGCCCAAAGGTCAATTTCAAGATGGCGAGGTCCAGCGTGACGGGTTCCAGGCCAAAGCCGGTGCTCATGCCCAGCCAGGAGAGGAACGAAACGCCCTGTACCGCCGAACCGATCACGCTGCCCAACACAATGGCCAACAATAGCAGCACAATGAGCAGCAGGCCGCGAATCAATGTCTTTTTCATCGCCGCGCCCCTTTACCGGCCGGTGGAACCGAAGCCGCCTGCACCGCGCTCCGTCTCGCCCAGGTCGTCCGTCTCCTCCAGAGGGAGGTTCAACACCGGCATCAGCACCATCTGCGCAATCCGCTCGTTCGGCTCGATGGTGTACGGCTCCCCGCCCACATTGCACAGGCCGACGCAGATTTCGCCGCGGTAGTCGCTGTCGATCACGCCGACCGCGTTGGAGAGCGACACGCCGTGCTTAATCCCCAGCCCGCTGCGGGCAAAGATCAGAGCGACCATGTTTTCGTCGGGCAGGGCGATCGCCAGGCCCGTCGGGATACGCACCAGCTCGCGCGGCGCGATGGTCACCGGGGACGGGATGCAGGCGTGCAAATCCATCCCCGCCGCGCCCGCGCTGGCGCGCTCCGGCAGGATTGCATTTTCATTCAAGCGTTTGATTTTCAAAGATTTCATAACCAACGTCCTTCGTTTGTATTGCGTTGCCTTCTATCACGTTCTCGTAAAAACCCCAGCGCCGCGGGAAGCCCCCGGCCGCACGCCGGGGAGGATCGGTCAGCCCATCACCCATCCCTTATAATAGAGGCCGCGCGTAAACGTCCCCTGTGCGGGCGGCGTGCCGTCCGCGCGGAGATAGGCTTCCAGGATGCGCTGCTGCTCTTCCCGCGTCTCCGTGGTAAACCGCAGCACGCCGAAATCCATCTGTTTGACTTCCGCCAGGCGGTCCGCCATCCAAAGCGGCACGGAGTTGAGCACTTCGCTGCACGCGCCATAGCACTGCACCGGGAAATGGACACCCTTGCGGTCTGTCAGCTCCGGGGCTGCCGTGCAATGCAGGCAGCCCTTCGCAGAATTGGCCGCGGGACAGTTCCGGGTCAACATCAGCGGCAGCCGCCCATAGAGCACCAACCCGCGGGGCAGCTCCCCGCCCAGCGCTGCAGCCGCGGACAGCGCCAATTCGAAGCTCAGCTCCGTATCCGCCAGGCCAAACGCAGCATACCACTCGATCGCCGCGGAATTTGTCACATTTAAAGAAAAGCCGCCGTGTACCGTCATCCCCAGCTCTTTGGCAAGCGCCGCCGCGCCCAGGTTTCCTGCCCAGACGTGCGTGACGCCCGCGTCCCGGGCTTCAGCCAAGCGCTGTTTGAGCGCCTGCTCCATGCCGAACAGTCCGCGCGGCAGGTCCAGCGCCACGCGGAAGCCCTCTTCCTGGAGGGCCGCCAGCTTCTCCGGCACAGTCGTATAGGGGAGGTAGACCCGTTCGCACTGCTTTGCCGCCTCCGGCAGGCTGGCGTTGGCAAACCGCGCCCGCAGCGGCAATTTTCCATCCGGGAGGTATACCCGGTGCGGCGTGGGAGAGAATGGTTTCATGGAAAACGCCACCGGTTCATGCACCGCGCGCAGCCATTCCAGCTTTTCCAACGCCTCGCGGCGCAGCCGGTTCAATAGGGACACCGGGACGCTCAGGCCGTCCTCCAGATCGCAGGAAACCTCCTGCGCCAAAAACGGCGTCCCGCCCGTTTTGCGCAGCTGCTCCACACACCGCTCCTCGGTGACCGGCTTGTTCCGCGCCGCCTCGGGCGGCGGCGACTGGGCAAACGCCTCGCGCCCGTCGCCGTCCCGGACGGACAGGCACACCGGTTCCCCCGCGTGCACGGTCAGCCGGAACGAGACCGGCACCCGCTGGCATTCCTGGCGGTACAGGTTCCGCAGCTCGGAGAATACCTCCTCGGTCGCGCCGGTGACGTCCTCCTTGGTCCGCGTGCCGAACATCTCCCGGCCCAACCGCCCGTCGAGATACCCGGTGGTGAACCCGGAGCGGGAGAACACCGCGCCCAGGTTGCGCATCAGGTCCGGCGGAAGGGGTTGGCCGTCCGCCGCCAGCCGGCAGGCGTGTGTCGCCGCAGCCACATATTCCGGCCGTTTCATGCGGCCCTCGATCTTTGCGCTCACCACGCCCGCCTGTGCCAGCTCGCCGATGCGTTCGATCATGGACAGGTCCTTCAGGCTCAGGTCGTGCCCCGTCCCCCCAGGGGCGGAAAACGGCAGGCGGCACGGCTGGGCGCACAGCCCCCGGTTGCCGCTGCGCGCTCCCAGAATGGAGCTGAAATAGCACTGGCCGGAAACGGACATGCAGAGCGCGCCGTGGACAAACGCCTCCAGCTCCACCGGGCAGGCGGCGTGTACCCCGGCAATCTCGTTCAGGGACATCTCCCTGGACAGCACCACGCGGGCCATCCCCGCCTCGTATGCCGCGCGCACCCCGGCGGGCGTATGGAGCGACATCTGGGTAGACGCATGCATGGGCATCCCCGGCGCGCACGCGCGCGCCAGCAAAAAGAGGCCCATATCCTGCACAAGGACGGCATCCACCGGCAGGGTGCAGGCGTATTGCAGCAGTTCCAGCGCGGGCAGCAGCTCGTTCTCCTGCAAGAGCGTATTCAGAGCGAGATAGACCTTCACCCCGCGCGCATGGCAGTAGCTGACCGCCTCCTTGAGCGCCTGCCCGTCAAAATTCTGCGCATTGGCGCGGGCGCTGAACGCGGAAGCCCCCAAATACACCGCGTCCGCACCGGCGCGCACCGCTGCCTGCAAGCTCTCCGGCCCTCCCGCAGGGGCCAAAACCTCCGGGGCTATATTCGTTTCGTTACAGTTCATCGTCTTTTTTCTCAAAGAAGCTCATGAACCCTTCCGGGTCTTCCACAACGGTCTGCGCGCGTTCCCCGGGGATGTGTTCCCGCGAGGGGCGCGCATAGCCCTGCTGCCGGGGGGCTGCCTTTGCGGGCTTTTGCTGGGCGGGCCGCTCCGGTTCCTGGGCGCTCTGCGGCCCGTGCGTTGCCTTGGCCATCTGCTCCGTCTGTTCGGAGAGGCGCGCCCGCAAGGTCTGCATCTCCTTTTTCAGGCGCTCCACTTCCCTGCGCGCCTCGTCCGCCTCTGTGCGGGCGCGGGAGGAATCCTCCAGATAGTCCTTGATCTGGGAGCGCAGGTTGTCCGCCGCGTCCTCGGCCTTATGCTGGGCGTCGCAATAATTCAGCGCCGAGATAATCCCGGCCGTGGCGATCGAAATATGCGGATTTTTTTCCACCATCTCGGTGATCCCGACCTCTACCTCCTCCGCAATCGCGTGGATGTACGACTCGCTGTCGTCCGAGGTGAGGGCGAATTCAGCCCCGCAGATATTCAGCCGGATGCGGTTTCTGCTCATGAAAACATACCCCCTATTTCCTGCCGGCACGGCGCGGGAATGCGGCCGCACCGGTTTTTCTATCTCTATAGCAGTTTTTATTATAGTCTATTTTGGTCAAATAAGGAAGCGTTTCTTTTCTAAAAACAGAAAAGCTCTTCAAAACGGCCATAAACTTGAAATTTAGTAAAAATGCATAAATTTAAGCCGAAAATCATTTGCAAGGGACGCATTTCTTCCGCCCTATCGGAAAGGCTGTTTTTGGCTTGTCCATGCGGAAATTGGATGTTCCCGGATAAAAATGGAAATTCGCGGACAAAAGAATGATTTTGTTGTAAATTAGTAATAATTGGTATATAATAAGTATGTATGACCAACCGGTCATTCTCTCACATATATATACTTCTTGGACATTTGGAGGATTTCTTATGAACTACCGGCTGCCGATCAATACGATCAAAGAACAAATTGAAGCAAAGCTGCAGCATAACTTTGGCCTGACGCTGGAAAACGCAACCGACGATCAATGTTATAAGGCTGTTGTTCTTGTCGTGCGCGACCTCATGGTAAAAGGGTACCTCGAATTTAAGAAGCGTGCCGAAGAGACGCACACCAAGCGCGTCTATTACCTCTGCATGGAGTTCCTGATGGGACGCTCCCTGAAGAACAACCTGTACAACCTCGGGATTGAAGAAGATTTCCGCAAGGCGCTTTCCGAAATGGGCCTGAAGCTCGACAATCTGTATGAGAAGGAGCCGGACGCGGGCTTGGGCAACGGCGGCCTTGGCCGTTTGGCGGCGTGTTTCCTGGACGGCCTGTCCACACAGGGGTATCCCGCGATGGGGTATTCGCTCTGCTATGAATATGGCATCTTCCGCCAGAAATTGGTCGACGGCTGGCAGACGGAGCTGCCGGACTTCTGGCTGCCGGGTGGAAAAGTTTGGCTGCAAGAGGTGCCGGAGAAGCGCGTAGAGGTCCACTTTGGCGGCCACATCGAAGAATACTGGAATAACCAATACCATATTGTAAACCATAAGGACTACGAAAAAGTGATGGCGGTGCCGTACGACATGTATGTATCCGGCATGGACGGCCGGGGCATCAACGTGCTGCGCATCTGGTCCGCGCGCGGCGAAGCCTTCGACATGTCCCGCTTCAACAGCGGCGACTACCTGCGCGCAATGGAGCAGAACGCCATGGCGGAGGTCATCACAAAGGTGCTCTATCCGGAGGACAATCACCTGGAGGGCAAGAGCCTGCGCCTGTCGCAGCAGTATTTCCTGGTGTCCGCAACGATCCAGGACATCATCCGCCGCCACCTGTTTAAGTACAGCACGCTCGACAACCTGCCGGATTGCGTAGCCATCCATCTGAACGACACGCATCCCGTGCTCGCCATCCCCGAGATGATGCGCGTGATGCTGGACGAATGCGGCTATACCTGGGAAGCGGCCTGGGACATCGTCACCCGGACAACCGCATACACCAACCACACCGTCATGTCGGAGGCGCTCGAATGCTGGAACGAAGAGCTCTTCAAATTCCGCCTGCCGCGCATCTATCAGATCGTCCAGGAGATCAACCGCCGCTTCTGCGAATCCATGCACCAGCGCCATGTGGACGGCTACAAGGTGGGCCGTATGGCCCCGCTGAACGACGGCTACGTCAAGATGGCGAATCTGGCGGTCATCAGCGCCCACTCTGTTAACGGCGTTTCCGCGCTGCACACCGATATTCTCAAAGAAACCGTCTTCAACGATTTCTACACCGAGATGCCGGAGAAGTTCCAGAACGTGACCAACGGCATCGCACACCGCCGCTGGCTGAACCAGTCCAATCCGGAGCTGGCTTCCCTGCTGACGGAAAAAATCGGCGACGGCTATATCCACGACGCCGCACAGCTGGAGAAATTCCTGGAATTCAAGGACGACGCCTCCGTATTGGAGCAGCTTGGCAAGATCAAGCGCAACAACAAAATCCGTCTGGCCGAATATATCAAGAAGGCGAACAACATCGTGCTCGATCCGGATTCCATCTTCGACATCCAGATCAAGCGCATGCACGAATATAAACGCCAGCACCTGAACGCCCTGCACATCCTCACCCTGTATCAGTGGCTGCGCGACAACCCGAACGCCGATTTCACGCCCCACACCTATATCTTCGGCGCGAAAGCCGCTGCGGGCTATTACTTTGCAAAGCAGATGATCCGCTTCATCGTCAACCTGGCGGAGACCATCAACAACGACCCGCGCGTCAACCAGAAGCTCAAGGTGGTCTACGTGGAGGATTACCGCGTGACGCTGGCCGAGCTCCTCACCCCGGCGGCGGACATCAGCGAGCAGATCTCCCAGGCCGGCACAGAGGCCTCCGGCACCAGCAACATGAAGTTCATGATCAACGGCGCGGTGACCCTGGGCACGCTCGACGGCGCAAATGTGGAGATCCACGAGGCGGTCGGCGACGACAACATCATCCTGTTCGGCATGACGACGCCCGAGGTTTCGGCATTGAAGCGCTCCGGCTACCGTCCGCGTGTATTCTATGAGAACAATCCCATCATCCGCAACGCCATCGATGAGATGAACAAGGGCTTCTGCGGGGTTTCGTTCCGCAACATCACGGACTCCCTCCTGAACGAAGACCCGTACATGGTCCTTGCCGACTTCGAATCCTACTCGCAGGCACAAAAGCGCGCGGAGGCCCTCTATAACGATCATGCGCGCTGGAACCAGATGGGCCTGGTCAACATCGCAAAAGCGGGCCGCTTTGCGGCAGACCGCGCCATCCGCGAATATGCCGACAACATCTGGCATGCAACGCCTGTGCCGCCGGCTCCGGCCGCGGATAAGACGGTCAAGGCGACCGTGAAAAAGCCGATCTTTAAAAAGATGCGCTAATTCGGAGATTTCCATTTTCGGATCGTAAGGGACCGGAGGATCGGGCGACCGGCACAGTGGGTGGCACACTCCGTGCCCTTTCAGGGGTGCTCTTCCCAATCCGTTCGATCTTCCTGTCCTTTTGTGCAGAACCGTTTTCCCGGGCCCGCCGCCGGGCGCCGCAGGGCGTCCGGCACAAAAGCTGCGTGCAGCTTTTGGAATGGAACAGTTCCTGTTCCATGGCGGGCCCGGTTTGTATAGCGCCTATCCTTGGCCTTGCTTCCTGTAATATCATATAGAAACATAGAAAAGGCGCCATTCGATCAAAGCCTTATATTTCGTCATAAAAGAGGGGAAACACCATGTTCAATTCACGCAACCCGGCTTACCGGAATCCAACGGGCGCAGTACCCGCAAAGTCGCCGGTCCATTTCCGCATCAACGTCTCGCGCGACCTGAAATGTTCCGCCGCCAGACTGGTGGTGCAGGACGACAACTGGGGGCAGACGGAGAATTTCGGCATGTTTTGGTGCGGGATGGATGGAGAAAACCACGAATGGTGGGAATGCCACTTTACGCCCAAAGCGCCCGGCCTCTATTTCTATCGGTTTTATATCGATACATGGCGGGGTACGTTGGAATTGAAGAAGGGCTTTGGCGGGGAAGGCTCGACCGAAGCGCACAATGGGCCGTGGCAGCTCACCGTCTACGACCCCAGCTTTGACACGCCCCACTGGATGACCGGCGGGATTATGTACCAGATCTTCCCGGACCGTTTTTACAATTCCGGGACGCCCAAGGCCAATGTCCCCCAGGACCGCAAATTGCACGAGCACTGGGGGGAACAGCCCGATTGGAAGCCGGATGAGCGGGGGATCATCACCAATTCGGACTACTTTGGCGGGGACCTGAAGGGCATCGAAGAAAAGCTCCCCTATTTGGAGTCCCTCGGCGTGACCTGCATCTACCTGAACCCCATCTTTGAAGCGCACTCCAACCACCGGTACAATACGGCGGATTACTCCAAAATCGACCCCTTGCTCGGCACGGAGGCCGACTTCCAGCATCTGTGCGCCGCAGCAAAAAAGCGCGGGATGCATGTGATCGTGGACGGCGTCTTCAACCACACGGGCAGCGACAGCATCTATTTCAACCGCGAAAAGCGCTACCCGGTGGAAGGCGCATATAATTCCCAGCAGTCGCCCTACTCCTCCTGGTACAACTTCCATCCATGGCCCAACCAATACGACTGCTGGTGGAATTTCGACACCCTGCCGGACGTCAATGAATGCGCCCCCTCCTACAATGACTACATCAATGGCACCCATGGGATCATCCGCAAATGGCTGGCGCTGGGCGCGGACGGCTGGCGCCTGGATGTTGCCGACGAATTGCCGGACGAATTCCTGGAAAACCTGCGCGATGCGGCAAAAGCGGAAAAGCCCGACGCGGTTATTTTGGGCGAAGTCTGGGAGGATGCCTCCAACAAAGAAGCCTATGGGCAGCGCCGCAAATATTTCCAGGGACATCAGCTCGACAGCGTGATGAACTACCCGTTCCGCAACGCCATCTTGGGATTCTTAACCGGCGCGGACGCGGCCAATATGATGGAGATCATCATGAATATTGTGGAGAACTATCCGCCGCAGGTGTTGCGCCTTCTGATGAACCACATCGGTACGCACGACACCGAACGCGCCATCACGGTCCTTGCGGGGGAACCCATGGGCAATCACGGCCGCGACTGGCAGAGCAGCACGCATCTTTCGCGCGAGCGCAGGCAAAAGGGTCTTCGTCTCATGCGTCTGGCGGCGTTGATGCAATACACCCTGCCGGGGGTCCCCTGTATCTATTACGGGGACGAGGCGGGCCTGGAAGGGTACCGCGACCCGTTTAACCGCGGCTGCTACCCCTGGGGCCACGAGAACGAAGGGCTGGTTGAATGGTACCGCCGCCTTGCAAGACTCCGCAAATCCTGCCCGTGCCTAAACGAGGGCATTATCTATCCCTTGATGGCAGGGGATCACTGCATGGCCTATATCCGCGACGACGGCGAACAGCGTCTCCTGGTGGCGATCAACGCGGGGGAACAGGACCACTGCATCTATCTGCCCCCGGAGTGGCACGACGCAGAAGCGTTGATTGGGAAGCTTCCCGACGAGCGCAGCGCGCTTTTCCTCCCGCCGCTCGATTGCGTTGTCTTGAAATGGTCCTATCCGGCCCCCAAAGAGAAACCTGCACAGCCCGCACCCGGTCCAAAGGACCTGTAATAAAAGAATTTCCTGCAAATTATGGAATATTTTTTGAAAAACCCCTTGTATTTTTCGGACAAACATGCTATTATACTATGGCAGCTTTAAGTAAGCTGTCTATGCGCTCGTAGCTCAGCTGGATAGAGTGTCTGACTACGAATCAGAAGGTCAGGGGTTCGAGTCCCTTCGGGCGCGCCACAAAAAGTCAACTTAGTGCTTGTCGCTGAGTTGACTTTTTCTTTTTCTTTCACTGCTCATCCTCCAATCGCACTTCGCCCTAGGGGGCTCGTGTTCTTGGGAAGGGACCTCGGCAACAAAAACGCTCCACAGGAGCTTTTTTGCGTCTCAACTTCGGGCGCGCCACAAAAAGTCAACTTAGTGCTTGTCGCTGAGTTGACTTTTTCTTTTTCTTTCACTGCTCATCCTCCAATCGCACTTCGCCCTAGGGGGCTCGTGTTCTTGGGAAGGGACCTCGGCAACAAAAACGCTCCACAGGAGCTTTTTTGCGTCTCAACTTCGGGCGCGCCACAAAAAGTCAACTTAGTGCTTGTCGCTGAGTTGACTTTTTCTTTTTCTTTCACTGCTCATCCTCCAATCGCACTTCGCCCTAGGGGCTCGTGTTCTTGGGAAGAAACGCAGGGCGCGCCACAAAAGTCAACTTAGCGCTTGTCGCTGAGTTGGCTTTTTTCTTTTTCTTTCGCCGCTCATCCTCCAATCGCACTTCGCCCGAAGGGTCGTGTATCCTTGGGAGGAATACAAATACACCCTGATAGATATGCTTTATTTTCTGGAAAACTTCTGGATTTTCTTTCAAAAATTGGTTTCATCTGTTAGAAGATCTCTTTGAACTGTAAAAATATTAACTGGATAAAACTATTATAATCAATCCAGAAAAATACAGAAAGAAAACCGTGATAAAGTTAAAAAGTATTAGGCAATACGATCAAAACGGAGGTGATGGGATAAATTTGGATGGCCTAAATTCTTTTGGGAGAGATTGAAAAGAAAAGGAGAAAGCGTATGAAACAGCGAAGGATTGCTTGGCTGTTGGCGCTCACCATGCTGTTCAGCGGGACGGGCCTTGGGAATGTGGTTTCCATGGCTGTAACCGCGGAACCGGGCGTCCAATGGACAGGCAGCGAATGGACTGGGCAGCCCACGCAGTATCAAGTGAACCGCGAACCTGCCCACACCGCATTTGTCCCGTACGATACGGAAGAAAAAGCGCTCGCACGGTCCGAAGAGGACTCCGCGTACTACCAGCTCTTGAACGGGGACTGGGCATTCCAGTATGCGGACAAACCAGCGGACCGCAACACGGAATTTTTCAAAGAGGACTACGACGTCAGCGACTGGGATACCATCCAGGTCCCCGGCAACTGGCAGACCCAGGGGTATGATAAGCCGATTTACTCCAACTCGACTTACCCGTGGACGATGAACGGCGGCGGTTCGGCCGATACCACCAACGCCACTGCGCCGACCTCGTACAACCCGGTCGGTTCCTACCGCCGGAGCTTTACTGTGAAGCCCGAGATGCTGGAAGGCGGACGCCAGATCTTCATCTCGTTCCAGGGCGTGGAATCCGCATTCTATCTCTGGATCAATGGCCAGCAGGTGGGCTACAGCGAGGACAGCTACACCCCAGCGGACTTTAACATCACCCCCTATCTCCACGAGGGTGAAAACTCCGTCTCCGTCCAGGTATACCGCTGGTCGGACGGCAGTTACATGGAGGACCAGGACTTCATCCGTCTGAGCGGTATTTTCCGAGACGTATACCTCTATTCCAAAGACGAAGTCGAAATCTTCGACTATGAGGTGGTCACCGACCTCGACGACGCCTATGAAAATGCGCAGTTCGAGCTTTCCATCAAGGCGCGCCAGCTGACGCAGGATGCGCCGGAGGGATATACGGTCCACGCCCGCCTGCTGGACGGCCAGCAGAATGCCATCGTGGAGCAGGAATTCCCGGTAACGTTCGGCAGCGACGTCGATGAGAAGGGGCATGCGGTCTGCACCATGGACTATGAGCAGACCATCCTCTCCCCCAAGCTCTGGAGCGCAGAAAAACCGAACCTATACACACTGGTTCTGGAATTGTGCGACGAGACGGGCGCCAGCGTGGAATTTGCCAGCTCCCGGATCGGCTTCCGCGAGGTGGAGCTGCGCGACAACACCGGCCTGTTTGTCAATGGCAAAAATGTCATCATGAAGGGCTTTAACCGCCACGAGACTTCGCCGGACACGGGCCGCACCGTCAGCCGCGAACTGATGGAGCAGGACATCATCCTGATGAAGCAGGCCAATGTCAACACCGTCCGCACAGCGCACTATCCGAACAACACCTATTGGTATGAATTGTGCGACGAATACGGCATGTACGTCGTCGACGAAGCCAACATCGAGGCGCACGGCGCCATGCATAAGATCCCCGGCGACGACGCGGAAAAATGGGCGGACGTCCATCTCGACCGCGTGAAGAGCATGGTCGAGCGCGACAAGAACCACCCCAGCGTGATCATGTGGTCCATGGGCAATGAGTCCGGCGCGGGTTCGGTGTTCCAGATCTTGTACGACTGGATCAAAGCGCGCGACAACACGCGCCCGGTCCACTACTTCAATTCCAGAGGCGACGGCGATTCCACCTATTCGGACACCCGTTCCTCCACCTATCCGTCCGTGGACGGCTCCTTCTCCGGGCGCATCAGCCTGCCGGCCGTCGGGACGGACGACAACCCCAAGCCCTACTTTGCGCATGAATATGCACACTCCATGGGCAACAGCACCGGCAACCTCCAGGAATATGTGGATGTCTTTGAAAAATACGACAAGCTGATTGGCGGCTGCATTTGGGACTGGGTAGACCAGTCCATCCGCGTCGATCTGGGCGGCGATAAGAAGAACGTCCTGACCGACAGCAGCCACAACCAATTCCAGGCCGAATTCACCGGCTCCCTGGTTGCAGGCAAGGACGCGGACAACGCGCTCAAGGGCACCGCAGAGCTGCCCGCCGACCCGGCCTTCGACACAACCGGCAGCTTCTCCGTGGAAGCGCTTGTCTGTCAGACGGGCAAAAATACGGAAGGCTACGACACCATCGTTGCCAAGGGCAACGAGCAGCTTACGCTGCAATACACCAAGGGCAACCTGGAATTCTGCTACAAGAGCGGCAATTCCTGGGTCTCTGCGACGGTCGCCGCACCTGCGGACTGGCTGGACAACTGGCACCGGATCACCGGCGTCTTCAGCGCAGAGGACGGCACCTTGAAGATCTATGTGGACGGCGTGGAACTGAAATCCGTATCCACCGGCGGCAAGAATGTGCGCAATACCAACACCTATGCCGTCACGGTGGGTGAAAACCTGGAGCGCCCCGGCCGTGAATTCACCGGCCTGATCGACGAAGTGCGCATTTATGACCGCGCACTGACGGCGCAGGAGGTCGCGGATGCGAGCGTTCCTTCCAACGACGAATCCGTCCTGTTCTGGTGTGATTTCGGCGCAGTGGATACCGAAAACAAGCTGGTTGACAACGGGCCCTTGGGGCTGAACGCCGCCTATGAAGGCTCGTTGGAAGCCCGCGACGGCATTGGCAACGGCACCGCTTTGGAAGGCACCGCAACCTTGCCCGTGAGCGAGGCCCTGGACCTGACCGGCAGCCTGACCCTGGAAGCGCTTGTCTATCCGGACAAGGTCTCCGGCAGCACCAACGGCGCCATCGTCACAAAGGGCAACAGCCAGTATGCGATGAAGTACATCGGCAACACATCGACCGGCAAGAGCGTGGTGGAATTCTTCATCTACGACGCAAACGCGACCGGCAGCACCAGCGCCACCTGGATCAGCCTTGAAGCGACCGTCCCGGACGACTGGTTCGAGAACTGGCATCAGGTCGTCTCTACATTTGACGCAGACGCGGGCACCATCAACATCTACATCGACGGCGAGCTCTGCGCCAGCAAAGAGGTCACCCAGAAGACGGTCACCTCCAACGATTACGCGGTCGCCATCGGCACCGATACGGAGCGTACCGGCCGCGAATTCCAGGGAAAGATCGACAATGTGCGCATCTATGACCGTGCGCTCTCGCTCGAAGAGATCAACAACGAAAACCGCACGCCGGAAGACGACGGCGTCGTCCTCTGGATGGACTTTGATTCTGTCAAGGAGATCGATACCGGCGAAAACCAGCAGTGGTATTTCGGCTACGGCGGCGACTGGGGCGACAACACCAACGACGGCAACTTCTGCGGAAACGGCGTTGTATTCCCCGACCGCTCCCTGCATCCCGCCTATCAGGAGGTCAAAAAGGCCTATCAGGGCGTCAAGCTCACGGCGAAAGACCTCGAAACCGGCGAGATCCAGATCGAAAACCTCCTCGACTTCACCAATTTGAACGAGTACGAGGGCGTTTGGACACTGTACAACAACAATGAGGTCATCCAGTCCGGCGTTCTGACGGACGAGCAGCTCGACATCCCGGGCGGCGAGACCAAAGTGGTGACCATCGGCTATCACACGCCCGAAACCGTGCGCGAAGGCAGCGAATTCCTGCTCAACATCGAGTTCCGCCTGAAAGAGGATACCCTCTGGGCGGACAAGGGAACCACCATGGCGTTCGAGCAGTTCGAACTGAGCTTTGACGCAAACGAGCCCGGTCTCATACTGGACACCTCCGCGACGTTCACCGAGGTCACCGAAAGCGGCGACACGCTGACGGCCAAGGGCGAGGGCTTTGAGGTCACCTTCGACACCGCCAAGGGCGAGCTGACCTCCTTTAAGAACAACGGCAAGGAACTGATCCACAATGCGCCGGAGCCGAACTACTGGCGCGCAAGGATCGACAACGGCACCATCAACACCAAGTACCGCGACCCGGCAACCACCGTCGGCGAGGTAACAGTGGAGAAGGACGAGCATAAGATCGTCATCACCGTGCCGCTCTCCTATTCCACCCTGAACAATTCCACCAATGTCATCACCTACACCGTGTACCCCTCGGGCGACATCGTGGTCAACAGCGAATTCGACTCCAAGGCGTCCGAAATGCTGGGCCGCGTGGGTATGAAGATGGAATTGCCCGCAGGCTATGAGAACATCACCTACTACGGCAGAGGGCCGGAAGAAAACTATGTGGACCGCAAGACCGGTTCCCCGATCGGCGTGTATGACAACACCGTGGACGGCATGTTTGTGCCGTACCTCAAGCCGCAGGAGAACGGCAACCGCACGGACGTCCGCTGGGTCTCCCTGACGGACGAGGCGGGCGACGGCATCCTGTTCTCCACCGACACCCCGATGGAGTTCGGCGCGCTGCACTATTCCGCTTCCGAGCTGAACAGCAAGGCGCATCCATACCAGCTCACCCGGGCAGACCAGGTCTATCTGACCCTGGACTACATGCAGACCGGCCTTGGCAACGGCAGCTGCGGCCCGACCATGTTGGAAAAATACAAGGTCCTGTCCAACCGGCAGTATTCCTTCACCTACCGGATGCGTCCGGTCACCAGTGAGACGAACACCGTCGAACAGAAGATGGAGCAGGCACAAAAGGCGATCATCACCCAGACGCTCAACGGCATCGAGGTGGACGGCCGCGCCCTGCCCGATTTCTCGCTGGACAAGCACGAGTACACCATCCCCTATCTGAGCACCCGCACGGAACTCCCGCATGTGGAAGCGATCACCGCGCATTCCTCCATCCAGGCCGAAGTGAAACAGCCCACGTCCTTTGACGACACGGCGGAGATCCGCATCGACGACCTGGACGGCAACCCGCAGGTGTATACCATCCACTTCACCCAGATGGATGAAATCCCGCTGGAGGACGTGACATGGAAGTCCGCCACCACGGGCTGGGAAGACATTTGCTTCGGCACCAACCTCGAAGGCGGCCCGATGGAGCTGACGGTCAACGGCGAACGCACGCAGTTCAACAGCGGCCTGGGCGTCCATGCTTCCTCCGAAATCGTCTATGACATCGAGGGCCTCGGCTACGACATCTTTGAGACGTATCTCGGCCTCGACTGGCTGGGCAGCATCGCCAGCGACGGTTCCGAATCCCGCGGCGAAGCCCGGTTTGAGATCTGGGTGGACAACGAGCAGGTCTACACCTCCCCGGTCATGACCCAGGATACCGAGGCGGAACACGTCCGCCTGAACATCATCGGCGCGAAGGAGCTCAAGCTGGTCGTCGATTCCATGGGAACCAACGCGCACGACCACAGCGACTGGGCAAACGCCCGCTTCCTGCCGAGGGGCGAGGGCGACTTTGAGCAGATCGAAGTCACCGGCATTCCGGAGCAGATTCAGCTCAAAGAGGGTTCCACCTATACGCTGAACCTCGAGACCGACCCCGCGGATGTATCCATCGCCTATGGCGTAGCGTCCACGGACGGCGCGCTCTCCATTCAGAACAACCAGATCACCGGCGAGCAGGCCGGACATTCCGAGATGCTGGTTTCCCTCACCAAAGAGGGCTTTGAAACCCAGTATCTCTCCATCCCAGTCAGCATTTATGCAGAAGAACCGGCCATCGTCGCGATCCAGGAAGAAGCCCTTTCCACGCTGGTGGGGCATGCGCCAAATATGCCGGAAGAAGTCCGGGTCTTCTATTCGGACAACACCAGCGGCATGATCGGCCTGAAGTGGGCGGACATCGACGCTAGCGACTATGCGCAGGAGGGTTCCTTCACGGTCGAAGGCACGGTCGAAGGCACCTCCATCAAGGCGATTTGCACGGTAGAAGTCAGCAGGACCAACACCGTCTCCACCGTAGAAGAGATCCACACATCTGTCCCGTATGAAGGGGATGTTTCCCTGCCGCAGCAGGTGAACGTCACCATAGCGGACGGTTCGCAGGAAGTCCGGAATGTCACCTGGGGTGACCTCAGTGGCGCTTCCAGCGTTTTGGGCCAACACGTCCTCACCGGCACCGTGGAGGGCACTGAGCGTCCAGCGGTCTGCCGCCTGTATGTGTACAGCGAGATCAACCTGGTCTCCGCCATCGCATCCAGCGCCGCAGAGACTACGGTAGGCGTTGCACCGGTCCTTCCGGAGACCGCTTCCGTCACCTATGTGGACGGGACGCAGGGGACGCTTCCGATCGTTTGGGATACCATCCCAGAGGATGCCTACCAGCAGGAAGGCAGCTTCACCGTCTACGGCTATGCAGCCGGCTTCGGCGCACAGGCACAATGTACGGTGACGGTTGGCGAGTCCACGGACCCCGACCAGGAATATGGATTCACCGTGAACTTCACCACGAATGCGGAAATTTCCGTCAACGGTGAAGACAATGCCATCGCAAACCTGATTGGCAAGTACACCTCCTCCCTGAAGGCGGGTGACGCATACACGCTCGTCTTTACCCCCAGAGTGGACGGCAGGGAGTTCTCCGCAGTCCTGGCCAACGGCGAGGATTGCAGCGATCAGATCGTTTACGACGAAGAAACCAACACCACGACCTTTACCTATGAGGGCAGCATGGCGGCTGCGGCGCAGACGCTGGAATTCACCTTCACCGTCGTGGACAAGCAGATCCTCCGCAATGTGATCGCAACGGCAGAGGGCTTGGCCGGCGGCGACGAATACAACGCAGCCATCCCGACGGTACAAAAGATCTTTGACAATGCTTTGCAGGCGGCGAAGGACGTTGAAGCGGACCATGCGGCCACGCAGGACGCGATCAACGGCGCATGGAGCGACCTGCTCGACGCCATCCATCTGCTGGGCTTTGCAGAGGGCGACACCACCGAGCTGGAAGAGCTGCTCGCCATTGCAGGCATGCTCGACGAAGCGGGCTACACCCCCTCCAGCTGGTCCGTGCTCCAAGAGGCAATGGACGCGGCGCAGGAAGTGCTTGCGGACGAAGAGCCTCTCCAGGCGGACGTAGAAGAGGCATATGATGCCCTCTATGATGCCCTGACCAATTTGGACCTCGTGGCGGATACCAGCAAATTGCAGGCCGTCGTAAACCAGGCGGAAAGCATCGACCTGGCCGACTATTTGGAGGATGGACAGGATGCGTTCCTGGAAGCCCTCGATGCGGCCAAGGACGTCCTGGAAAACCTGGACGCTACGCAGGCAGAGGTTGACGAGGCGGCGGAAACCCTGAACCGCGCAATGGCCGCCCTGCGGAAGATCCCGTCCCGCGAAGAGCTGCAAAAGCTCATCGACGAGACAGAGCAGATCGACCTGGACGAATACACCGGCCGGAGCGCGGCAAGCCTGCAAGCAGCCCTGCGCATCGCAAAGGCGGTCGTTGCAGACGCCAACGCGAGCAAGGAAGAGCTTGCCTCCGCCTACAACGCGGTGCAGACGGCGCGGGACGGCCTTGTGAAGGCCGAAAACCAGCAGCCGCAGAAGGGTTCCAGCGGTTCCACCTCGGCGAATGCGTCCAACGCATACGGCGCGGCGGGCGTCTCCGTCGTGACAGCTGCACAGAACGTCGCTACACCGGCGAGCGTGCGCAGCGACACGACCGTGGACTTCACCCTGCTGCACGGCCAGGCATATTGCTTTAAGATGACCGTCGTCAATGGCAACGGCATGGCGCCGAGCTTTACGGTTGGCAATGGCAGCGTGCTCAAGACGCAGTTCCTGACCCAGATCGGCAACGATTATTATTACAGGGTTTGGGCGACCGGCACGCCGGGCCAGAGCACGGGCGTTTATACGACCCTGCCGGGCCAGAACGCTGTGAAGCATTGCACCGTGACGATTGGCTAAGTGCTTTCGTAGACGGACGCTACGCGTCCATTGCACGGTAGCCATTGGCTAATCGGAAATAGCAGAAAAGGGGAAGACTCTTCCCTGTAAACAAGAGAGCTCCCGCTCTGGATTTCTCCAGAGCGGGAGCTCTCTCTTTTGTAAGAAACTTCGTTCCGATTCATTTCTATCCATGCCGGCCATGGATTCCCAAGCAATCATTATCCATTCTGATCACTTTTTGCTCCTTCGGCTCCTGAAAAGCCTCCGAGGGCCGGATTTGGAAATATTCACACATCCGGCAAAACTGCTCCACATCAAACGCATCGGGGACGTCATCCGCCTCTAAACACTGTAAAAGGCACTCCTCTACCAACGTATTTTTCGAAAGCCCTTCAAGGGAGATTCCCCTTTCCTGTCGGAGCCGCCGGAAATTCTGGCACATTCGAAGCAAATCGCGTGTTACTTTGTCCTGCATGTTTCTTCCCCCTTAAAATCCTTGTTTTCATCATAACAGGATTTTAAAGGCGTGTCAGGGGGATTTTGACCTAATGCGCAAGCACTTTTTCTTCTTTCAATGCGGGCCATACCGTACACAGCATGGTGATAAAGCTTGCCGCGCCGCCCACAAAGTTGGAAATCGGTTCCGCCCAGAAGACGCCGTTCACGCCCATCTGGAATAGGCCCGGCAGCAGGATGGTCAGCGGGATGACGATAATCACCTTGCGGAAGATCGAGAAAAAGATCGCATGTTTTGCCTTGCCCAGCGCCACAAACGTGGATTGCCCGGCAAATTGGAAGGTCATCATGAAGAACCCGAAGAAATACATGTGCAGCGCCGGAATGCTCGCCTGCAACAGGGCGGTATCGTCGGTATTAAAGATCTGTATGAAGAACTGCGGGAACAGGAACACCAACAGCCACGCCACCAGCGTATACGCCATGCAGCTCAGCGTCATGAACACAATGCCCTTTTTCACCCGCCGGTATGCCTGCGCGCCGTAGTTAAAGCCCAGCACCGGCTGCGCCCCGCTGGTCAATCCGTTGACCGGCATGGTGAGGATGTCGCGCACCGAGTTGAGGATGGTCATAACACCCACATAGAGGTCACCGCCGTAGGCCTGCATCTGCGCGTTGCAGAGGATCTGCACAGCGCTGTTGGTGGCCGACATCGTAAAACCCGAAAAGCCCATGGCTGTGATCTGTTTGGACATCCCGCCCTGCAAAAAGAATTTCGTTGGCTTCAGGCGCAGGATCGCCTTTTTCCCGCTCAAAAAGCAGAGCACCCATGCCGCGGACAACCCCTGCGAGAGCACCGTCGCAATCGCCGCGCCGCGGACGCCCATCCCAAAGGCAAAGATAAAGATTGGGTCGAGCACCAAATTCGCCACGGCACCGCTCAACACGCTGAGCATGCCGACGCGCCCGAAGCCCTGCGAATTGATGAAATTGTTCATCCCCAGGCTGACCATCACAAAGAGGGTGCCGGCCAGATAGATCAGCATGTAGTCCCGCGCGTAGGGATACGTCGCGTCGCTGGCACCGAACAGATACAAAAGCGGCTTTAAAAAGAGATAGCCGAGGGCGGTCAGCACCACCCCGCTGATGAGCAGCAGCGTATAGGAACAGTGCATGATGCGCCCGGCCTCTTCCTTTTCCCCGCGCCCGCGTGCAATGGAACAGAGCGGCGCGCCGCCCATTCCAAAGAGGTTCGCAAAGGCGTTCAAAATATTGATGATGGGAAAGGTCACGCCCAGGCCCGTCAGCGCCAACGTGCCCACGTCCGGGATGCGCCCGATATAGACGCGGTCCACCACGCTGTACAGCAGGTTGATGAGCTGCGCCAGCATCATCGGCATGGCCATATTCATGATATTTCCAGCCATGCTTCCCTTGGTAAAATCGTTCTGTGCGTCTTTCGTGTGGATTCTCCCCTTTCCCCCACCAGGCGGCGATCTTCCCCTTTTGAGGTCAAAAGTGGGCCCGCGTCCAAACAACGCGCGCCCAAAATCATTTGATTATTAATAGTATAATGCCGAAAAATAGCTCTATAGTTCCGCAGGCGACTTACCATACAAAAGCTTGCGCTTTCATAAAAAAGCCGGAGAACACGTTCTCCGGCACAGGTATCGTTTTTCAACAGGATGGATATCCCATGAAGGATTCGGAAGGAATGTAAAACGGGAGCTTTTCCCGCGCTAGGAAGGGCTTATGCGCGCTTCAGGGCGTCGATCTCGCGGCCCTGCTCTGTGACGATTCGCTCCAAATTGCGCACACGTCCGCGCAGGGAATCCAATTCGTCCGCCTCCGGCAGACGTTCCAAAATCTGGGCATGGCCTTCGGCCAACAGGCGGATCGGCTTCATCACGCCGCTCTCTATGTAGGCATGGGTGCGGGTTTCGCTGGCGTGGATTTCCTCTTTCATCTGTGAATGGAATTCTGTGCGCAGGCGTTCCTCGCTCGCGCGGATCTCCGTTTCCAGCTTCGATTGGAATTCCGTGCGCAAACGGTCTTCTACCTGGCCCATTTCCCCACGCAAACGGTCTTCGCTGGCACGAATTTCTTCCTGTATTCCGGTGCGCGTCCGCTCTTCACTGGCATGAATCTCGGTTTCCAATTTCGAATGAAATTCCACGCGCAAACGCTCTTCGACTTGGCCAATTTCTCCACGCAAACGCTCTTCACTCGCCAAGATGAGCTGCGCAATCGCTTGGATGTCCTTCTCCTCCAACATACCAGTTCCCCTCCTGCGTACATCCGGTTTCGTTGATTCCATTTTAGCATAACCGGATAGGCGATGCAAGAAAAGGGGCAGATTTTTCACCCCGGATTTGCTTTTTCCAAACCGGCTTGTTACAATAGATGCAAAAGGGGGGATACCGCATGATCTATATCACAGGCGACACGCATATTCCTTATGACGTGACAAAACTGACGACCAAGGCGTTCCCCGAACAGAAAAAGCTGACCAAAAACGATTATGTGCTGATCTGCGGCGACTTCGGCGGCGTGTGGACCGGGCCAGGCGGTTCGGACGACTTCTGGCTCCGCTGGTTTAAACGCAAACGGTTCACCACGCTGTTTGTCGATGGCAACCACGAGAATTTCAGCCTGTTGAACCAATATCCGGTGGAGCTGTGGAACGGCGGCAAGGTACACCGCGTGACGGACCACGTCATCCACCTGATGCGCGGCCAGCTTTTCACGCTGGATGGCTGCAAAATCTTCACCATGGGCGGCGGCGCCTCCGGGGATGTGGAATTCCGGACCGAGGGCGTCTCCTGGTGGCCGGAGGAAATGCCGAATGCGGTCGAATACGGGGAGGCGATGCGCACCCTGATGGACGCACAGTTTGCGGTAGATTACGTCGTCACGCATACGGCGCCGCTTCAGATCGTCAACCAATTCCGCAAGCGGCCGAGAGAAGAACCCTTCAACCGTTTTTTAGAGGGGATTGACGCGCGGCTTCACTATAAGCGCTGGTATTTCGGCCATGTGCATAAGGATCTCGACGTGGATGAACGCCACACGGCGGTGTACCAAAACCTTCTCCCCCTGGGGCAAGGCCAGGTGGATTTTCAACCGAAAGAGGACGGATGGTGGAAAATATGAACAAGCGAAACTATCAGAAAGAACTGGATGTGGTTTTGGCGCATTTGGAGCAGGAAACGCTGCGGCCCAAGCTGCTGCTGCACGCCTGCTGCGCGCCTTGCAGCAGCTATGTACTGGAATACCTCTCCCGCTATTTTTCCATCGTCCTGTTTTACTATAATCCAAACATCTCCCCGCAGGAGGAATACGAAAAGCGCGTGGCGGAGGTACGCCGCCTCTTGCAGGAAATGCCGCTTGCGGGCCCCGTTACATTGACGCTGGGCGATTACGAACCCGAGCGCTTTTTCGACCTGGCAAAGGGCCACGAAGCGGAACCCGAGGGGGGAGACCGCTGCACCCTCTGTTACCGCCTGCGCCTGACGGAAGCAGCACAGGCTGCAAAGGATCTGGCATGCGACTATTTTACCACCACCCTTTCCATCAGCCCCTACAAAAACGCCGAGAAATTGAATACCATCGGCGCGGAGCTGGCGAAAGAGTACGGCGTCCCCTATCTATTCTCCGACTTCAAAAAGCGGAACGGATACAAGCGCTCCATCGAGTTGAGCCGGGAATACCACCTTTACCGCCAGAACTATTGCGGATGCGTCTATTCCCGCGCGGCAGCCCTGGCGCTGGACGCCAAATAAAACGGACGAAAGGGACGTTCTCTATGAATCCTCTGCATTGATTTGTCTTTTCCTGTTTCGACAAAACAGGCCCGTAGGATAATGCCCGGCGGGCTTTGATTTGTGTTGCCATTTTTCACGGAAAGGAAATTCACGATGCAGAAACGAAACATTCGGCTCTGCTATGCGATCGCATTTTTGCAGGGCCTTATCTTTTATGCGCCGGTCGCCACGCTGTACCGGCAGGCGAACGGCGTGGGCGTTTTTCAAATCACGGTGATCGAAAGCATCTCCCTGGCGGCCAGCCTCGCGATGGAGCTCCCCTGGGGCTGGATCGCCGACCGTATCGGCTACCGCAACACGCTGGTGATCTGCCATTTTCTCTATTTTATCTCCAAAATCGTCTTTTGGCGCGCGGAAGGGTTCGGCTGGTTTCTCACGGAACGGCTGCTGCTCTCCATTGTTTTGTCCGGCCTATCCGGATGTGACAGCGCCTATCTCTTCCTCTCCATGGGCGGGAACAACTGCCCGGAGCGGGAGTCCCGCCGCATCTTTGGCCTGTGGGAAGCGCTGAACACCGCGGGGCTGGTGCTCGCCTGCATGGCCTTTTCCCTCTTCATCGGGGAGAACTACCGCTTGGCGGCGCTGTTTTCCGCCTATACATACGGGGCGGCCTTTCTGCTCTCCCTGTTTTTGCCATCCGTCCCCTTGGAAGCTGCCGCCGCCCGGCCCAAACTGCGCGCATTTTGGGCCACGCTCTTCCAAGACCGGCGGTTCCTGCTCTTTCTCCTAGGCGCCGCGCTCTTGGCGGAAAGCAAACAGACCATCACGGTGTTCTTAAATCAACTCCAATATCTGCGCAGCGGCATCCCGCCCGTTGCAATGGGCATTTGCACCATCCTGGTGACCTTGTCGAGCCTTTTGGCCGCGCAATCGCACCGCTTGGCTGGCCGCCTCGGGGAGCGCTGTTCGGCTATCCTGCTGTTTGGCACGGGAGGGATGGCCTGCATCCTCATGGCGCTCTTTGCGCAACCCATCCTTTCAGTTGCCGGGATGATGGCGTTGAGCGCGGCGGGCGCCCTATTTATCCCTTTGCGTATGGACATTCAAAACCGGCATATCTCCGTCGCCAACCGCGCGACAGCGTTGTCCGTGCATTCCTTTGTGATGAACCTGACGGCCACCGGCACAAATTTGGCCTTTGGCGCCCTGGCCGATCATTCGGTGATTCCTGCCCTTTTCCTGGGGGCCGCGTTTTGTTTTTTCGGTCTATTTCTATGTTTCCGGGGAAAAGTGCTTGCCAAACATCCGGGAATATGATATCATCGGTTTTATAGATTGACTCTATATTCATGAGTGAATATAGAAAGGAGCGGCGGTATGAAAAAGGATAAGGAAAAAAAGAAGAAGCGGTTAAAGCGGGCTTCCCCCTCCCCCGCGCCCGTGGAGGTTGTGTCTGCCGGGGAAAGCGTCCAACTGGCTGCGCCGGAAGCGCCCCTCGTCTATTTTCTGCGCGTGGCGGGCGGCAAATGGAAAACCCGGATTTTATGGGCGTTACAGGATGGGAAATGCCACCGCTATGGGGAGATCAAAAGTGCGGTATCCGGCATCACGGATATGATGCTCAGCCAAAGCCTCAAGGACCTCTGCGCGGACGGGTTGCTGCACCGGCAGCAGTATCAGGAGATTCCCCCAAAGGTGGAATACAGCCTGACCCCCTCTGGGAAAACACTTTTGCCCGCGTTGAACGCTTTGTGCGAGTGGGAACGCCAAATGGAACTTTCCAACCATTCATAACTAGGAAAATGAACGTACCAATACTGCTCCTCTTGGCATATACGTAAGAAAAATACGAAAACAGGAAGGTCCCTGTCCCGGAAATTTTCTCAGGACAGGGACCTTGCTGTTTACAGGGGACGCACAGCGTCTTTTCGCGGGCACACAGTGCCTCTCTCGCCTACGGCTGACCTCCGGTCGGGACGCGGGCACACAGTGCCTTCCGCGCCTACGGCGGGCACACAGTGCCTTCCGCGCCTACGGCGGGCACACAGTGCCTTCCGCGCCTACGGCGTCCCCTACGAAAGCAAACGGAAAAGAGTTTGCTTTCTGCTCCATATTGGAAGCTCTATGGAAGCAAGCAAAAATCACCATCCCACCACATGCAAAAAATAGACGAATAAAACACAGAAGGCCCCAATCCTGAGGATTCTCAGGATTGGGTCCTTGCTGTTTATTAGGGAAAAGCCTTCCCTCTTATCTCGATGTCTCGTCCACGATTACGCAATCGTAACTGTGCAATGCTTGACCGCGTTCTGGCCCGGCAGGGTGGTGTAAACGCCCGTGCTCTGGCCCGGCGTGCCGGTGGCATAGACTCTGTAATAATAGTCGTTGCCGATCTTCGCCACGAACTGCGTCTTCAGCACATCGCCGTTGCCGACCGTGAAGCTCGGCGTCATGGCGTTGCCGTTGACCACCGTCATCTTGAAGCAGTATGCGCTGCCTCTCTTCAGATTGAAGTTGACCGTCGTGTCGGAAACCACATACGCCTTCTGGCTGGCCACGCCCTGGGCTGCGGATACAACGCCCGCTGCGCCATATGCGTTGCCAACGTTGGCAGACGTGCTGCCCTTGCCGCTGTTGTTACCCGTGCTCGGCTTCTCCGCCTTGACCAGGTTATTCGCGGCAGCTTCCAGGTTGGTATATGCCTTTGCGACCGCCTGCTCGTCTGCATTTGCATCCGCAGCAACCGTCTTCGCAACGCTCAATGCCGCCTTAAAGGCTGCCACGCTGCGGTCGGTGTAGCCGTCCAGATCCTTCTGCTCCATCTCGGCGATCAGCTTGTTCAGCTCATCCTTGTTCGGGATCTTCCGCAGGGCTGCCATTGCATTGGACAGCTCCACTGCCTT
>NZ_JADMOD010000022.1:0-43525 GCF_015558525.1 Anaeromassilibacillus sp. D41t1_190614_C2
GCACAGCGTCTTTCACGCCTACGGCGGGCACGCAGTGCCTTTTCGCGCCTACGGCGTTCCCTAAGGAAGCAAACTGCAAGGAGTTTGCTTTCCGCTCCATATTGGAAGCCCTAAAGAAACACTTAGCCAATCGTCACGGCACAATGCTTAACAGCGTTCTGGCCCGGCAGGGTCGTATAAACGCCCGTGCTCTGGCCCGGCGTGCCGATCGCATAGACTCTGTAATAGTAGTCGTTGCCGATCTTCGCCACGAACTGCGTCTTCAGCACATCGCCGTTGCCGACCGTGAAGCTCGGTGTCATGGCGTTGCCGTTCACGACCGTCATCTTGAAGCAGTATGCGCTGCCTCTCTTCAGGGTGAAGTTCACCGTCGTGTCGGAAACCACATACGCCTGCTGGCTGGCCACGCCCTGCGCTGCGGATACAACGCCCGCTGCGCCGTATGCGTTGCCAACGTTGGCAGACGTGCTGCCCTTGCCGCTGTTGCCTGTGCCCGGCTTCTCCGCCTTGACCAGGTTATTCGCGGCAGCTTCCAGGTTGGTATATGCCTTTGCAATCGCCTGGCCGTCTGCGGTCTCGTCCGCGGCAACCGTCTTCGCAACGCTCAGCGCTGCCTTAAAGGTTGCCACGCTGCGGTCGGTGTAGCCGTCCAGATCCTTCTGCTCCATCTCCGCGATCAGCTTGTTCAGTTCATCCTTGTTCGGGATCTTCCGCAGGGCTGCCATCGCTCTCGTCAGGGCCTCGGCCTTTGCATCCACGTCGGCCTGGTCTGCATTCGCATTCGCGAGCAGTTCTTCCGCCTCTGCCAGCACGCTCTTGAAGGTATCGAACGCTTCATCCTGGATATAGTCGTCCGGGTCGAGGGTGTTCGCTTCGTCCACCAAGCTTTGCAGCTCGCTCATATCCGCACTGAATTCCAACTTTTCAATCGCTGCTTGCAAGTTGTCATATGCCTCGTCCACGTCCGCCTTCAGCGGGTTCTCCTCGGCATAGACGTCCTTCGCCGCGTTGAGCGCTTTCTCGAAGCCCTCGGTCGTGCCCGGCTTGAACTGATCCAGCATGTCTTTCAGCTGCTCTGCAATGTTGATCAGCGGCAGCAGGGTTTCCTTATCGCCCGCTTCGAATTCCAAGAGGTGCATTGCGTCCAGAAGGTCGCTCCAAGCCTCGTTGACCTCTTCCTGGGTGGCATTCGCGTTGTCATAAACGGTCTGTGCGTTCTCCAGGGCGTTCTCGAAGAATTCCTTGGCAGACGGCACCAGGCTGTCGATCACGTCCTGCGGCACCGCGTTGGCCTCTTCCAATACGATGCCCAAGATGCTCTTATCCACGCTTGTGAACGTGAAGTGCAGGGTCGTGCTCTCGCCCGGCATCGTGAAGGTGTACGTGCAGCCGTCCGCTGCAAACTTGATGTCCTCGCCGTTGAGCTGCGCTCCGGAGAACCCGTCCTTGGTCGGGGTGAAGGTGAAGGTCAGCTCTTCACCCGGCTGTACCTTTGCGCCGTAGATCGCATCTGTGAAGATGATTCCCTCCGCTTCGCCCTCGACGCTCATGGATGCGTTGCCGCTCCACTGCACCGTCAGAAGCTGCGGTTCTTCAATACTGCTGCCAGCCAAAACGACTTGGATAGTGACAGCACACGGGGGCATGACAAATGTATATGTGCCATCTTCCTGCGGGGTAACGTCAACCGTAAATCCATCTTCGTCAATGACCGTTACCGATTCGACGTACTTTCCACTTTCGACATCCGCCACGGTAACAGTGACGAGATCGTTTTCCAGGGCTTCGGCTTGGTCAACGGTGACCGTCGCCGTTCCACCTGTTACATCTGCCACGGAGACATCATACGTTGGAGGATTCACCAGATCGCCCCATGCATCGAAGGTGTACAGGGAATACCCAAAAGAGGTACTGCGCGACACGCCCTGCATGCGGAGATAGCGGCCCGTTCCCTGGACTTCCAAAATCTGTTCCCCGTCCTCAGAAGCCGTGCCGGAATAAATGGTCGTGTAGGTTTGGTTATCGTCTGAAGTCTGGATGAGATATTCCGTTGCATAGGCCGCTTCCCAAGCGAGACGAACCTTATTGATGTTGTACATATCGCCGAGATCGATGGTGATCCAAGCATTGTCGAGGTCTTCCGCAGGGGAACCTTCGATATAGGAACTCCAGCGGGTAGAATCGCTGCCATCCGTTACATTGTTGGCGGGATAGTCTTCCTCTTCAAGGCTTGCAAAGGCCTCTTTGCCTTCTGCAATGCTGACCGGACTAGTATCGATGGTCCAGGTGCGCGTGCTGGAAACCGTTTCCCCATCGCGGACATAGGAAGCCACAACGGTATATTCACCGGTGGTGGTTCTGGGAATGCGGACGGTAAAGTTCTGTACTTGGCGGTCCCCGCCGTCCGGATCTCCTGCCGCTTTCACATCGTATGCAATGGTTTCACTGGAGACTTGCTGGCCGTCTTTTTCCACAGCCAAAGTGACTTCCAGACCGTTCAGATCTTCGTTTAGTTCATTGACGATAGTAACAGGCAATTCTTTGACCGTGCCCGGGCGGACGGTCTCCGACCAATCCTTGATAATGATTCCGACCGGTGCGAATGCATTGCGGAACGCTTCCTTGATGCAGGGGCGCACCGTTGGATCGGTGATATCCGGCATCAGAATATCGCTGGTTGCACCGCCCGCGTTCGGTTTGGAATACGTCAAGCCAGCGAAGTGCATGATGCCCACATAGTGGCGTCCTTCACGCCAGAATTCCGTAGTCTGTGCAATCGCTTTTGCGTAGAATTCCAGGCGTTCTTCGCGTGTTGCATCAGGCATCCATGTGTTGTAATATCCGCCGGTCAGCGAGGTTGGGTCCCCATAGCGGTCCAACCAGAGCCAGCCATACTCATTTAGGATTTTGGGGTTGTCGTTTCCCCACGAGTCCCGGTTACTGCTCTTCATCTCGGTGTTGGGGAAACTGTTCAAATCAGACAGAGTAAACGAATTATTCAGGAATAGGTACGGATGGCATTCACAGGAGTCCGTATCGCTTTGCGGCTCCGTCCAGCCGTTGTCCCAAGGACGGTTCTGAATATCGTAATCGCGCGCTGCGCGAATGGTCGCCGAGTATTCCGGAAGGTTCGTCGCCTCATTTTGAATATCCCAGATGATCAAAGACGGATTGTTGCACCGTTCATCAATCCAGGCGAGGATTTCCGGTGTGAGGGTTTCCTGGGTGCAGCCATCGGAGCAGCCGCCGAAAACGGCGTACTCGTCCATGATTAACATTCCTTCTTCATCCGCAACATCGTACCAGATGTCCGGCGCAAAGCCGACGTGGAAGCGGAAGGAATCCCAGTGCATATCCTTAAACTCCTGATAGAGCGCGCGCGCCCATTCAGGATCAAACGGATGATCCGCACGGAGCGGGTCTTCATAGAAGCGGTTCATGGCAATATTCGTGCCGTTTAGATAATGCACCTTGCCGTTCAACATGGGGAGTTTTGTCTCCGGGTCAAAGTAGAAGGTGCGCATACCAAAGCGGTCCGAGTAGGTGTCGCCGTTGGTGATGACTTCGATCTCATACAGGAAGGGGTTACTCGGAGTCCAGAACTTGTCCTCTGTGCAATCCTCGATGGTGATCGCATCGACGTCAAATTTCATGCTGCTGTTGGCCGGAACGGTGACACCCGGTTCCGTATATGTGCCAACCAGCTTCTTTTCCTGGGTGGGTTCCCCGTTTTCATAGACGCCCAGCTCGTAGATGTGGAAAGTGACATCCGTCGTCACATCGGTATCCGATGTGTTTTCCAATGTGGTGCGGGCCTGGATGGAGCCATTTCCCAGATCGGGCGCGGTTTGCAATGCAGTGACCGTCGGATCGTCATTGAGAACCAGCGTCACGCTGTCGATGATTCCAGAATAGAAGGAATTGCGTTCGCCGTCGGTACCGACATGCGCCGGGCAGTTGGGATCGTCCCTTTGCTGGATGTAGTTCCCTAGCATAATGACGATTTCGTTTTCTCCGGCATGGAGATAGGGGGTGATGTCTGTGTTCGACGAGGTATAGTTGTATTGGTAGTCGCCGGCATATTGTCCATTCACATAGATATAGCGTCCATAGTACGCTTTTCCAATGCGCAGGGTCGCATTTCCCGTAGGGGCCTCCGGCAGGGTGACCGTCGTGCGATACCACAATGCGGAAGTCACATAATTGGGCATTTCAATGCTCGCCTGATCCCAGAAACCAGGAACGGGGATGGAATTGTCAAAGGTTTGCGGGATCGCCTGCGGGACAGCGTCCCCGGCAGCGAACGATGTACTCGTGCACTCCCAGATGCCGTTCATATTGAGTTCGATACGTTCGCCTTCTTCCGGCAAACGCTCCACCGTGAAACGGTCGATCGGCTTTGCATAGCTGAAGGCGATGCTGTCCAGATACAGCTCTCCATCTTCAAGGAGCGTGACGGTCACGATATCTCCCGACTGGAGGGGGATTTCTTTTTCGCCTGCGCTCGCATAATAATGGGGACGGGTGGCGGCAAGCGTAGTTTCCTTTGAAGAGTCGTTGATTGCGAGGGATATGGGTGTATCCGATCCTGCGCGGTATTTCAGATTATAAACGTTGATTTCCCCGATATCCTCCGGAATGGTAAAGGAGACGGATTGGCCTGCCTGGTCCAGCTTGGCAACCGTTCCAATTGTGGACATAATATCTTCCGTAACAGTTGCGCCATTCAAAGTGGCGTTTTTCGCCAGCACCGTGCTGGCGGCAATGTTTTCCTCCGTATTGAGCGGTCCATAGGAGAGCGTGAAATAGTCCAGGTTGACGTCCACCTGCGGCACTAGCTTAATCGTGGAACCCTCCGGGATATAGAGAGCGTCGGACTGGGCAATCTTCAGGGAATCCATGTACCATCCCTGTGTAGTCGAGAAGTTAATGGTGCCGATTTCCTCATAGGAACCATCGCTTTGGAGCAGGTATACCAGGATTGTAGCGGTGTTTGGGGAGGCATATGCAACGGAGATGCGGTTTGCCTGGGTGGTGCTCTCCAAGATAAACCCCTTCCCGCCGGTGCTACCCATGTATGCCCCGCCGCTGGCTAGCTCGTCCTGAACAATGTTTCCATTGATGACTTCCCCGTCTGCGTTGACGACCGTGGTGCTTTCCGCCTCAAAACGGGAGGAAGGGACGCGGCGGTAGGTGGGGACGATGGACAAATCGGTATCCGCCTGGCAGATGAGCGTGCCGTCTTCCTGGACTTGGCCGATCATTTCCTCGCCATTTACCAAGACGGATTCCAATTGGCAATTGTCCGATGGCAAAAAGCGGATAAGGGTCTCTCCACCTTTCGGGGCCCAAGTGCCAGTGGAGCAGATCGTCCAACCATTGGAAGAACTTTCAATCGCTACGTTGACCGTATCCGTTGTAACGGGCTGCTCTTCGGAAAGGGTTCCGTATACTTCAAACTCATAGAGCGAGGTGCCGTAATCTTGGCGGTATACGGAATTTGCATACATACGGATGTAACGGCCTGTTCCAGAGAGCTCCAGGTTCTGGACGGATGCTCCGCTGGCGGAACCGTTGTAAATGGTGGTAAACGTTGTGTAATCGTTGGATACCTGGATGTCGTAATCCGGCGAATAAGCGGCTTCCCAATTGAGAACAACGCGGGAAATGTCATAGACAGCGCCGAGATCAATGCAGATCCAGTTTTCATCTGTGGGGCCGTGCTGCTGCGGATAATAAGGACCGGAAGCCCATCGTGTGCTAGTGGTTCCATCCACCGCCATAGATGGGGTGATCTCCGGATTATTATAATCGGCGCGGCTTGTAGTAGCTGGTTTGTTTAATGCGATGTTCTCTTCCGCTGCAAAGGCTGCCGTGGGAGAGAATCCGATGCAGGTTAGCACCATGGACAGCGCTAATAAAAGCGCTGTAAGCCTCTTTTTCATAATCTGTTGTTTCCCCCTTTTTTCAAATGCTGTTTGCTTTGGACTTTTTGTATACGGCCCTCCTTTCTGTAATAGCAGATTCAGATTTGGATTCCCCAAATGATTGATAAAGTTGAAAAAATACTTCAAGGTTATATATAATATAATCACAAATTAAAATGAATTTCAATCTACTTTATAGAATCATTCAACAAAAAAGCGCCGTTAAAATACACAATTTATTGCTTTCAAAATTTACCTTGCTCTTGAGGGAAGCGAATGATACAATGAAGCTGGAAAGAAGGGATACTGTGGAAGGATCGGATTATTTTTTAGACTCCGGAGGGTTGAACTTACAGCAGGATATCTGGCACATCTTTGAAACCATCCAAGCGCCGCGTACCTATGCAAAAGGAGAAATGATCTATTTGCAAGGGGAACGGGCGGATTGTCTCTACTATTTGAAAGCAGGGCGGGTAAAAATTTTTCTGACCTCTGAAAATGGGATGGAAAAGACACTGACCATTTTAGAAAGCGGGAAGCTCTTTGGGGAAGCAGCCTTTTTAGACCGCCTGCCGCGCATGTCTTCCGCACGGGCCCAGATCCAATCCGAAATTATCGCCGTAGACCGGCCGCACTTGATGCAATATTTTAGTGAGAAGCCTGCCTTGGCGATGGACTTGCTGGAATATTTAGCGCGCACGGTGCGGATGCTTTCGGCGCAGGTGGATCATATGACCTTCCTTCAAGCAGACCAGCGGATTGCCCAGTTGCTTTTGAACTTGGCGGCCGCGCAAGAGCGGCATACGGTACATTGTACCCATGAGGAGCTTGCTGGGCTGGCAGGCGCCTCCCGTGTAACGGTGAGTAAAACTTTGGGGGACTTTGTCCGCCGTGGCTGGATTGCCACGCATTACCGGGAAATCGGGATTTTAAATGGGGAAGCGTTGCGCAGGTTTGCATTTGCTTCGCGCGATAAATAAAAAAGCTGCATGGCAGAATGCCATGCAGCTTTTTTATACCGGTTTGGTTCAAGCAAACGGTTTAGCGTTCCTCCAACGGGACATACTTCCGATGCTCGGAAATGCTCTTATATGCAGGGCGGATGATCTTGCCGACGTTGATCTGCTCCTCCAGCAAGTGCGCGCTCCAGCCTGCGATACGCGCCATAGCGAATACCGGGGTAAAGAGTTCCGACGGCAGGCCGAGCATGTGATAAACAAATCCACTGTAGAAATCGATGTTGGCGCTGACGCCCTTATAGGTTTTGCGCTCTTCTCCAATTACGATCGGCGCGAGACGTTCCACACGGGAATACAGGCCGTATTCGTCGGAGAGTCCCTTTTCTTCCGAAAGCTTTTTGACAAACTTCTTAAAGACGTTGGCGCGCGGGTCGGAAATGGAGTAGACCGCGTGGCCCATGCCATAGATCAAGCCGGACTTATCGAACGCCTGCTTGTTGAGCAGGGCGTGCAGGTAACTGCGGATCTCATCCTCATCTGTCCAATCCTTGATGTTCTTTTTCATGTCCTCGAACATCCTGACGACCTTGATATTGGCGCCGCCGTGTTTCGGCCCTTTCAGGGAGCCAAGTGCAGCGGCGATGACCGAATAGGTGTCCGTACCGGAAGAAGCGACGACGTGCGTTGTAAAGCTCGAATTGTTGCCGCCGCCATGCTCCGCATGCAGCACCAGGGCAAGATCCAGGATGCGGGCTTCCAGATCGGTATACGTATGATCCAGACGCAGCATATAAAGGATATTCTCTGCGATGGAGAGTTCCGGTTGGGGCGCATGGATGAAAAAGCTGTTAGAAGGATGCAGCTCACGGTAGTATGCCTGGTAGCCATAGACAGCCAACTGCGGGAACAGGGCGATCAGTTCGATGCACTGGCGCAGGACGTTGGGGAGGGAGGTGTCGTTCCCCTTCTCGTCGTAGGCATACAGGGTCAATACACTGCGCGCCAAGGTATTCATCATATCGGAGGTCGGCGCCTTCATGATAATATCCCGCACGAAGTTGGTTGGCAAGGTGCGGTATTTGTTCATAATCTGCTTAAAATCGTCCAGCTGCTGCGCATTGGGTAGTTCACCAAACAACAGAAGATAGACGGTTTCCGCAAAGCCAAAACGGTTTTCGCGGAGGAAGCCTGCGACCAGCTCTTCCACGTCGATGCCGCGGTAGTACAATTTACCCTCGCAGGGTACCGTCTTTCCGTCCACCACTTTTGAAGAAATAATATCGGAAATTTCCGTCAAGCCGGTCAGTACGCCCTTTCCGTTGATATCGCGGAGGCCGCGTTTCACGTCGTATTTTGCATATAGGCTGGTGTCGATGGTACTATGCGATTTACAAAGTTCAGTCAACTCCAAAATCTCCGGCGTAATTTCAAAGAATTCGTTGTTCTCGTTTTTTGCCATTCTGATTCCCCTTTTCCAAGTATGATAATAGGGGGAGACATCGCACGAAACTCCCCCGGGGCGAGACCGGCAGATCCTTCTTTCCCGTCCCACCGGGTTCCTTTTTGCCCAAAACAATTAACTAATATAATTAAGTATATAACATTTCGAATATTTTAGCAAGAATTCTTGTGTTAACGAACTGTGAACTCTGTGCGAAATTGCATAAAATTCACAAAGGATAGGGGAGGAAACACGCAAAAACAATGCAATATAGGTGGTGTTTCTTAAATAAAATATGTATAAAAATTCAATATATACATATGGGTTTAGAGGGCTGTGCCCTTGCAAGGATGATCCGGCTGGATTAAAATAAGAAAAAAAAGAGTCCCCTGCGGGGTGGAGAAACGAGGGATTTTCTTGCTGAAAGAATTGTTGAAACAGAACCGAAGTTACCGAGGATTCGATGAAAGCCGCAAAATTACAAGGGAAGAGCTGGAAGACCTGGTGGACTGCACGCGCTATACGCCTTCCAGCGTCAACATGCAGCCGTTCAAATACTATTTGGCCTGTGAGCCTGAGACGGTGGCTAAGATTCAGCCGCTCACAAAATGGGCCCGCGCCTTGCCGCAGATGACCCTGCCGCACCCGGGCCATTGCCCAACAGCCTTTATTGTCATCTGCCAGGATACCAACCTGAATCCGGCGCTCCAGCGGTTTCAGAAGGATGTCGGAATCGTGGCGCAGACCATGCTTCTGGCCGCTGTAGAAAAAGGGCTGGGCGGCTGCATGATCGGCAATTACAATCCGGATGAGGTGAAGCAGGCGCTCAGCCTGGCAGACCACCTGACGCCGGTGCTTTTGGTTGCCTTGGGTAAGCCGGATGAAACCATTGTCCTGACTGAGGTGGGGGAGGACGGTTCCACCGATTATTACCGCGATGAAAACGACGTGCATTATGTCCCCAAGCGCCGCTTGCAGGATATTTTGCTTTGAGGAGGGATGAGGCTTTGGACCGTTCGCCTCTTGTGGTTGGCATTGCGGGAGGAACGGGCTCCGGCAAAACGACGTTGGCCAATAAATTGAAGGCAGCTATCGCGGAAGATGCGCTGATCCTGTCCCACGATTTTTATTATCGTGCAAATACGGAGATCCCATTCGAAGAGCGGGCCAAAAGGAATTACGACCACCCGGATGCGTTTGATACCGATCAAATGATTACGGATGTAAAAAAGCTCAAAAACTTTCAGGCGGTCGACCATCCGGAATATTCCTTCGTCACGCATTCCCGCACGGAGCATACTGTCCATGTGGAGCCCGCGCCGGTGATTATCCTAGAAGGGATCTTGATCTTTGCGAATGAACAGCTGCGCGATCTGATGGATATCAAGGTGTTTGTCGATGCGGATGCAGATATCCGTTTGATCCGCCGCCTGCTGCGCGATGTGAAAGAGCGGGGACGCAGCATGGATTCTGTGCTTCAGCAGTACACGAGTACGGTAAAACCGATGCATGAGAAGTTTGTCGAACCGAGCAAACGGTATGCGGACATCATCGTCCCGGAAGGCGGGGAAAACCAAGTGGCACTGCATATGCTGGTAGACCGGATACAAGCGCTCCTGCACCATACGACTCTACATGATCTCTGCTGAGAGGCGTTTGCCGGATAAAGTGGCCGAAAGTCCAGTATGCTTGGATTTCCAGGCCGTCTTTTATGGATAGGCTGCTTTATCCTGATGGATATGAAAATTCCCACAGGATAGAAAAGGGAGACCAAATGCGATGCTGTGAAGGAAAGCCATTTGCCCGCTTTTGGATTCCATTGAAAAAACGGCTGGGTTGCAGTAAAATAAAGTTAGATTTATCTATAAAATGCGGCAACTAGGAAAAAAGGAGTGAAAGCAATATGGTGTATAAGACGTTTCAAGATATGAAATTATCGGCGTTGGGCATGGGCTGTATGCGATTGCCGGTGTTGAACGGCGACGACGCGAAAGTGGATGAAAAGGCCGCCGCTGAGATGGTCGGCTATGCGATGGCGCACGGCGTCAACTACTACGATACCGCTTGGGGCTATCACAGCGGCCAATCGGAGCTTGTCCTTGGCAAGGCTTTGGCGCAATATCCCCGGGAAACGTTCTATCTGGCGGACAAGTTCCCTGGCTATGACCTTTCCAACATGGGTAAGGTCCAGGAGATCTTTGAAGAACAGCTGAAAAAATGCGGCGTGGATTATTTTGATTTCTATCTGTTCCACAATGTCTGCGAGATGAATATCGACGCCTATCTGGACCCGCAGTATGGCATCTTCGAGTATCTGATGGAACAGAAGAAGAACGGCCGGATCCGGCATTTGGGCTTCTCCTGCCATGGGAATCTCCCCGTGTTGAAGCGGTTCCTGGAGGCTTACGGCAGCCACATGGAGTTCTGCCAGCTACAGATCAACTATATAGACTGGACGTTCCAAAACGGCAAGGAAAAGGTGGATTTGCTCAACGAGTACCATATCCCTGTCTGGGTGATGGAGCCGCTGCGCGGCGGACGGCTGGCCCGCCTCTCCGAGCAGGAGGCCGCGCCACTGAAGGCTATGCGTCCGGAGGAGACCATCCCCGCTTGGGCGTTCCGCTTTTTGCAGAGCATCCCGAGCGTGACGATGATTTTGTCCGGTATGTCCGACATGGAACAGATGAAGGCAAACATCGCTACCTTTGCGGAGGAAAAGCCCCTGAGTGCAGGGGAGATGGAGGGCCTGCTGGAGATGGCCCAGGGAATGGTGAGCAAGAGCGCGCTGCCCTGCACAGCCTGCCACTACTGCGTCAGCCACTGCCCGCAGGGGCTTGACATTCCATCGTTGTTGGCGCTGTATAATGAGCATAGTTTTACCGGAGGCGGCTTTATCGCGCCCATGGTGGTCTCCACGATTCCCAAGGAGAAGCAGCCGAGCGCCTGCATTGGATGCCGGAGCTGCGAAGCGGTCTGCCCGCAGCAGTTGAAAATCTCGGAGGCAATGGCCGATTTTGCAGCAAAACTGGGCGCTTGAGATACGGCCCGATCGGATTTCCTTCCGAAAAGAATACAAAGACGGCCGGCAGCGGGACATCCCGTTGCCGGCCGTTTTCCGGCCACATTTTCTTTGTCCCGTTCAGCCCGTTCCCCGAAAAAACTCTAAGGGTGCCAATCGTTTGCCACGTACTTTGCGGGAAAGCGGATGCAGCGGATTTCGTGCGGTGGATTTCAGCGGTTCCAAGTGATTTTATCCCTGGTAATGTCTGAAAGCGTTGCGCAGCCGGTCATTTTCATCACATCGCGCAGCTCCGCGAGGACTTTCTGGGTGTACACCGTTACGCCCTCTGCGCCGCCTCCACAGGCGGCAACCACATAAGGCCGCCCGATCAGGACAGCGTCGGCCCCCAAAGCGAGCGCTTTAAAGACGTCTACGCCGGTGCGGATGGCGCCATCCACGAGAATTTTGACCCGTGTGCCCACGGCGTCCCGGATGGCGGGAAGCATCCCCGCCGGCGCCGGGGTATGGTCCAAAACGCGCCCGCCGTGATTGGACACCACGATGCCATAGGCGCCGGTTTCAACGGCCTTCCTGGCACCCTCCGGCGTCATAATGCCCTTGAGCAGGAACGGGAGTTTGGTGGACGCGAGGATTGCTTTCAATTCGTCTACATCCTTCGAGCAGACCGGTTTCCCGGCGGCAGCTAGGAGAGGGAGCCCGGCAGAGTCGATGTCCATGCAGAGCGCCATTGCGCCAGCTTGCTCGGCCAGATGGATTTTTTCCAGGACCTTCTCCCGGTCCCAGGGTTTTATGGTCGGGACAGCGGCGCCGCCTGCCGCTGCCACGGCGGTGAGCGGGTCGGTAAAATAGTAATCCGCCGCGCCATCCCCGGTGAACGCGGCGCATCCTGCCGCAATCGTCCCGGGCACTAACGCTTCCGCGTAGGTTTTTTCGTTTAAGTAGCCATTATAGTTGTTGGACAGGCCGCTGATGGGTGCGGCAAACACCGGGCCCGCGAACGTTTTATCAAAGAAGGAACAAGAGGTGTCCTGCCCCCGGTCGGTGTAGAGCAAATCCATGTGGATTTTGATGCTTGCCAAATATTCGTAGCTGTGTGTAAAAGAGCTCCCCGTACCCTTGCCGCCGGTTCCCGGGATTTCTCCGCGGCAGGCAATGCCGTTGCATTCGCGGCATACCCGGCAATTCGGGGCCATTGTTTTTCGAGCATTTTCCAAAATTTCGCGATACTCCATGATACATTCCGCCTTTCTTGAGAGAAAGTATACCATATTTTTCACTGGTTTCCAATGCAGAATGGCCGAATGTATCCATGCTTAAAAGGGCGTGGCAATTTTTGCCACGCCCAATGGGTGCGATCTTCTAGGAAAGCGCTTCGTGGGGCTGCAACGTAAAATCGGTGATAACCTCCTTTTCGCTGCCCTCCGGGGAATAGACAAAGCGGTCGATATGTTCCCCTTCATAAAAGTATTTTGGCGGCGCGGGCCGGTAATGATAATCAAAGGTGTCGATGATGACCAATTTCACCTTCATCCGCGCGGGGAGGATGCTCTTTATGTAGACGCTTGCCTGCTGGCCGGGGATGACGTCCTCGCGGGTTTCCGCCAATCCCGCCAGGTTGGGCGATAGCTCCACAAAGATCCCATATGGTTCCACGGAACGCACAATCCCGGCGACGGTCTCCCCTGCGGAAAACAGGGCGACGTTTTCCTCCCAGGTGCCGAGCAGCTCCTTGTGGCTCAGAGTGATGCGGCCGTTTTCAATGGACTTCACCACCGCCCGGATGTTCATGCCAACGGTAAACCGTTCGCGGGGATGATCGATGCGGGAGACCGAAATGGCGTCGATGGGAAGCAGGGAGACAATTCCGCAGCCAATGTCTGCAAATGCCCCGAAGTTTTCCAAATGGGTGATCTGGGCGTTGATGATGTCGCCCGGGACCAGGCGGCGGATGAACGCCTCCCGGCATTTTTCCTGCGCGGCCCTGCGGGAAAGCAGCGCGGTTGTGCGGCCGTCCCCATCCTTCTGAAAGCCGGTCACAACGAAGCAGACGGGCCGGTTTACGCGGGAGATGATGGCGATGTCGCGCACCGTGCCTTCGCGAATCCCAAGGGCCCCCTCATCGCGCGGGATAATCCCTTTGACACACCCCAAATCGACGAGCAGGTTGTGCGAACTGTCGCATACCAGCGCGCGCCCCTCCAAAATTTGACCCGTACGGCAGGCTTCGATCAGTGCAGCGGTGCTTTGCAGTGCGGCGCGGTTTTCTGCCGTATCGATCAGCCAGCCCTCGGGATAGTATTCAACCATTTTGAACCCTCCTTATCTCTTACATGGTTATCTATATGCGTTTTAAGGCGGTGGCATTCGTTCGGAAGGAGGGCCGCAGGCAGTTTTCTTTGTGCATTTCCGCAGGGTGCCGGCCGCAAAAGTGATTTTTTTGTGAATTTCCGACGGCTTATCTTGCATATTTACCGAGAATATACTATGATTGTCATGTTGTCCCATCCAAAAGGGAAAATCTGATTGTGAAGAAAGAGAGAGTTTTGAACATGAACAATAAGAGACGTAGAGTAATCAGCGCACTGTTGGCGTGCGCATTGATTGTTTCCCTGACAGCCTGTTCCGGGGATACGGATACTTCTTCGGAGGAGACCAGCAGCGCTTCCCAGACCGAGTCTGCCACATCTTCAGAGGCTTCAACGGAAACAGTGGAGATCCCGGCGGACGCGGAGGACCATGTACGCCCCGATGACGGCAAAGAGGTCGGGTATCAGCTGGAGAAGCCCGCAGACGGCGAAGAGATCGCCGTGCTGCACACCTCGATGGGGGATATCCGGATCCGCCTGTTCCCGGACGCAGCGCCCAAAGCGGTGGAGAATTTCAAGGGCCTGATCAACGATGGCTATTACAATGGGATTGTATTCCACCGTGTCATTGATAACTTCATGATCCAAGGCGGCGACCCGACGGCCACCGGAAGCGGCGGCGAGAGCATCTGGGGCGAGCCGTTTGAGGATGAATTCAATACGAACCTCATCAATCTGCGCGGCGCGCTTTCCATGGCAAATTCCGGCGTGGACACCAACGGCAGCCAGTTTTTTATTGTGCAGTGCAAGGATACCGTCACGGATGATACAGCGGAATCCATGATGACCACCATGTATATGAACCGTGAAACCTGCAAGGCGACGCTGATGCTGAACGAGAAGGCGGCTTCCGGCGCAAGCCAGGAGGAGCTGAACGCCTACGTTGACGGGCTCAATAACACGCTGAACCAGGAATATATGAATGGAGTTCCGGAGGATCAGAAAGCGGTCCTGCAAAAGGCGATTGACCTTTATAAGGAAGTCGGCGGCACGCCGCACCTCGACTACAAGCACACGGTATTCGGCCAGGTGTTTGAAGAGGATATGGCCGTTGTTGACCAGATTGCTGCGGTGGAAACGGATGAAAACGATAAGCCGACAACGGATGTGACCATTGAAAGCGCGGAGATCACCACTTACCACGCGGAGTAATGCGCTTTTCCCCAACGACTAAGGAGAGAAAATCACCATGAATGAGAACAATCAGCCAAACCAGCAGGGTGGGCAGGAGGGGCAGCAAACCCCTCCAACGCCGCAACCGCCCTATCAGCCGCCCTACGGTTCTCAGCCGCCTTATGATGGGCAAACGCCCCCGCCGTACCAGTCCCCCTATGAGAAGCCGGGACAGCAGCCCTATCAGCCGCCTTATGGCGGGTATCCGCCGCCAGAGCCACCCAAAACGCGGGCGCCCCTCAATCCGGAGACGATCAAATTGTTCAATATCTTGTCCTATTTTAGCTTCCTATGGCTGGTGGGGCTGATCGCCGATGGGCATAATCCAAAGGTGCGCTATCATGTGAACCAGGGGATCCTCCTCACCATCTTTGAGGTGGTACTGGGGCTGGTGGTCAGCTTGCTCAGCAGCCTGTTTACGTCCCTATTTTCTGTGGCGCTGGGCGGGGTTATGGTCTTTGCGCAGCTGGGAAGCACCCTTGTTGGGCTGGTCCAACTGGCGCAGTTTGGAGCGGTTGCCGCTTTGATTATTGTCGGCGTTATGCATGCCGTGCAGGACCGGGAAGAGCCGTTGCCCTTGATCGGTTCCCTGTTTACCATACTAAAATAAGCCCTTGCATTATTTGGACAAAATAGCGGGAGAATTTCCCCAAGATTTCTACTTATAAAATATCGCCTATTGCATTGACAAATCGATGTGGTAGGCGATATAATTTTTTATGTTTTTGCAAGAACGGTTAAAGAAAGTTGCAGAAAATGCGCAGAAAGTGAATAAAAAAGAGGAATTCTGAAAGATTTTGTTTGGAATTCCGCATAGGAGGGAGAATATGTCCGTAAAGTATATTTTTGTCACAGGAGGCGTTGTCTCCGGTTTGGGGAAGGGGATCACAGCGGCTTCCCTGGGGAGGCTATTAAAAGCGCGCGGCCTGCGCGTGACCATGCAGAAATTTGACCCGTATTTGAATGTGGACCCCGGAACCATGAACCCGTTCCAGCATGGCGAGGTATTCGTCACAGACGATGGTGCGGAGACGGATCTGGATTTGGGGCACTATGAGCGCTTTATCGACGAAAATCTGTCGCAAAACAGTAACGTGACGTCGGGCCGCGTCTACTGGAATGTAATCCAGAAGGAGCGCAACGGCGACTATGGCGGCGGAACGGTACAGGTGATCCCTCATATCACAAATGAAATTAAGGCGCGCATTTCCGCGGGAAAGGAAAACGTGGATGTTGCGCTGATCGAGGTCGGCGGGACGGTGGGCGACATTGAAAGCCTGCCGTTTTTAGAGGCGATCCGCCAGTTTGCGGTCGAGGTGGGCCGTGCCAACTGCCTGTTTATCCATGTGACGTTGGTCCCGTATATCGCCTGCTCCCATGAGCAAAAGACAAAGCCCACGCAGCACAGCGTGAAAGAGCTTTTGAGCTTGGGCATCCAGCCGGATGTGATCGTCCTGCGCTCGGAGAAGCCGGTAGGGGAGGAGCAGAAGAAAAAGATTGCCCTGTTCTGCAATGTGCGCGAGGATTGCGTCATTGAAAACCTGGACCTGCCGCTTTTGTATGCTGTCCCTCTGGCTTTGCGGGACGAACGACTGGACGATATTGTCTGCCGCCACTTTGGTTTGGATACGAACGGGCCTGATTTGGGCGAATGGATCTCCATGGTGGATACCGCGATGAATCTGAAATCCGAGGTGACCATCGCGCTGGTAGGAAAGTACATCGAATTGCACGACGCCTATCTCAGCGTGGCGGAAGCGCTCACCCATGGCGGCATTGGAAACGAAGTGAAGGTGAAGATCCAATGGGTGGACTCCGAGCAGATTACGTTTGCAAACGTGGCGGAAGTCCTCGGGGACGCCGACGGCATTTTGGTCCCCGGCGGCTTTGGACAGCGCGGCGTAGAGGGGAAAATTGAGGCGATCCGGTATGCGCGCGAGCAGAAAATCCCATTTTTGGGCATCTGCTTGGGGATGCAGCTGGCTGTGGTGGAATATGCGCGGCATGTGCTTGGCTATGCCGATGCGAATTCCGTGGAATTTGATCCCCAGACCCAGCACCCGGTGATCGATTTGATGCCGGAGCAAAAGGATGTGGTGCAGTTGGGAGGCACCATGCGCTTGGGAAAATATCCCTGCAAGCTGGAAGAGGGTTCGAAAGCGGCTGCTCTGTATGGGGAGCCATTGATTGAGGAACGGCACCGCCATCGCTTTGAGGTGAACAACGATTTCCGGGAAGTTTTGGAAGAGGCCGGCGTATGCTTCTCCGGGAAATCGCCGGACGGCCGGATCGTCGAGATGATGGAATTGCCGGATCATCCCTGGTTTATCGCAGCCCAGTTCCATCCGGAATTTAAATCCCGCCCGAACCGTCCGCATCCTCTTTTTAAAGGGCTGATTGCCGCGGCAAAACAGCGCCGGGAAAAGAAATAAATATAGAATATTTGGGAAGCCTGATTTTTTCAAAAAAATCAGGCTTCTATGTATTTTACGACTAGGAACCATTTCCCAAAAAGATTTCCAAATTTCGGAATTTTTGAATTGACAAGGAAAATGGAAGGTGCTATCCTAAAGAAGAGTTTTCCGGGAAACGATACCCTTTTGTTAGCTTCTGCTAACTTGCGTTTAACTGCACGGCAAGTGCTGCTTTCAGCAGTTAGATGCAACTAAGAATACGCAAATAAGAAACAAAAGAGATCGAATGAAGGGAAGACGCAACATGAGAAAGAACGGAAAACGATTGGTACTGTCCGTTGGGGCAGTATTGACAGCCCTGTGTATTACGGCGGGCGTTACGATGGCTTGGTTCCATGACACGGAGCCGCTTGCGGCAAATTTCAGCGCAGGAAAGCTGGATATTACGGTCACACCGGATCAGGCGGAGCCGGGCGAGCAAAAGATCGATTTTGAGAACCTCCGTCCAATGACCGAGAAGGCATTTGCAGAAGAGCTGGCCGAAGCCGATGGGAACATCGTCAACGCAAATACAGAGGGATATTCCCCGGTACCGGTTTATTTCCATCCGGTGACGGTCCGCAATGAGGGAACCCTGCCAGCGCAGGTTTTGTTCCAGATGGTGGACGATGGGCCGGACGGAAAAGTCGATGTGGACGAGATCACGGTGGAAAATGTGACGGTTAACGGTCAGGTTTATGGGGAAAAGGTCACCCAGACCGGCGAACAGGTAACTTGCGATGCGTCGAATTATATTTTGAAGGACAAACTGAAAATTTTTGTCTATCAGAAGAACAGTGAAGGCAATTGGGAGAAGGTCCCAAATGTAAACCTCAACGAAGCGTCACTGGAAGAGGGCGAGACGGCCGCATTCCAGCCGTTTACCTCGGAAGAGCCGCTGCCGGCCGGTTCCGAAAATGAAGAACAGTTCCTGATCGCCGGTTACCTGCCGGAGGATGCGGGAAACGCATACCAAGCAAAGCATTATCACGGCGTGCTGTTGGTCTATGCCGGCCAGGTGGACGAGGATGCGGAATGGGGCCCGGCGGAGCCGGAGAAGCTCGCTGCTCCGACCGTCTATGGAGAGCCGGAAAAGGCGTTCTACAGTGACTATTACACCATCTCCTTCCAGGAGGAGGACTTGGACACAGTCGATGCATGGAAGGCCGCTGTGCAGAGAGTCACAGTCAATGGGGTGGAGTATTCCAAAACAGATTACATCACCTCCGATTCCAATCAAACCTACCAGCTGCCCCTTGCAGACAATGAGATCCGCATCGGAAGCGGGAGCTTCCAGTCCAGCACGACCTATCATGTGGTGGTTGAGGCAGAGGGCTATGAGAACTTCACCTGCGACATTGTTGCAGAATAAAACACCGATCCTATAGCCAATGCGGCTATGCGCCCGGCAACCCTGCCGGGCGCGTACGGTATCAGCGGCAGTTTATCCGGCGCAGGGCTTTTATAAAACATTCCTTTGGTATTTTATAGAGGCTATTCTGGAAAGACGATAAGCAAAAGGACCCGTATTGATACGGGTCCTTTTGCTTATCTGCGGTAGATTGGGTCAGCTCTTTTTAAAGACCCCAATTCCCAATAGGCCGGGGCCTGTATGGACACCCAGGGCGGGGCTGATCTGCCCCATTACGGTGATTTTTCCTTTGGGAATCCGTTTCCGGAGCTCTGCACGGATGAGTTCTGCCTCTTCCGGAGCGCCGCCGTGCATAATCGCCAATTCTACTTCATCATCGCCAGCCGTTTGCTGCGCAAGGGTTTCGATTTTGTGGATGGACTGCATCCGTCCAAGCGCCTTCCCGACCGTATAGTAGATCCCATCTGCATTGCAGGAGATCACCGGCTTTAAGTTGAGCGCCGTTCCAAATGCCGCCGCAACCAAGCCGATCCGTCCACCCTTCTGCAAATATTCCAAGGTTTTCACACAGAAAAAGACGCGGCTGTTGGGGAGCTCCGTGGGCATCTTTTGCAGCAATTCTTCCCAGCCCATTCCCTGCTCCAGATACTGTGCCGCCCGCAAAGCGAAAAAACCGCTTCCGATGGAAATGTTTTTGGTATCCAGGACAAAGCATTCCAGCCCCTCGTAGGCGTCGCCGAGGATTTTCATCACATTGCAGGTGCCGCTCAGCCCACTGGAAATGCATACGACCAAAACCTTTTCATACCCGTCCGCTTTGATGCGGTCAAAGACGCTTTGAATCATCGCTCCGTCCGGCAGGGACGTTTTCGGGACCTCCACCGGAAGCATGGCATACACCGTGTTTGCGCTGATGTTTACGCCGTCGAGATATTCCCGGTCCTTATATAAAATGCGCAAAGGGATCTGATAGATCCCGTATCTTTCCAAAAGTGCCTTGGGAATGTCCCCGCCGGAATCTGTTAAAACCGCTACTTTGTCTTTATTCATAGCAATAACCTTTCTGTTCAATGATATATAATGATAAGCACGCTATTATCTGATTTTAATAACAAGATTATAACGTGCTTGTATAGAAAAGTCAATGAACAGATTGTGAACCTTGATACGGCGCAAAATATGCCTGCGTATAGATCTCCTCGATTTCGCTGATGAGCGGATACCGCGGGTTTGCTGTGGTACACTGGTCCTCGTGCGCACGTTCTGCAAGCGCGGGCAGGCGGTCAAAGAAAAGCTTTTCGTCCACGCCGCATTCCTTGATGCTCGTGGGGCAGTCCAGCTCCTGCTCTAAGCGGTAGACCGCTTTGATCAGGTTTTGGACGCTTTCTTCTGTAGTATGGCCGCCGCATCCGATGAATGCGGCGATTTTTGCATATTTTTTGTCTGCAATAAAGGTTTCGTATTTGGGGAAAGCCGTAAACTTGGTGGGCTTTTGGGCGTTGTAAGCGATCACATAGGGAAGGATCACCGCGTTGGCGCGGCCGTGCGGGATGTGGAATTCCCCGCCCAGCTTGTGCGCCATGGAGTGATTTAAGCCCAAGAAAGCGTTGGTGAACGCCATGCCCGCAATGCAGGAGGCGTTGTGCATCTTTTCGCGCGCCACCGGGTCGGCAGCGCCGTTCTTGTAAGCGCGCGGCAGATATTCAAACACCATGCCGATCGCCTGCAGCGCTAAGCCGTCCGTGTAGTCGCTCGCCATGACGGAGACATAGGCTTCAATCGCGTGGGTGAGTACATCCAGGCCCGTGTCCCGGGTGGCTGCCTTGGGCAGGTTCCAGACAAACTGCGGGTCGATGATAGCTACATCTGGACGAACGGCGTAATCGGCGAGCGGATATTTGACGTTTCCATTCTGGCGGTCGGTGATGACCGTAAAGGCCGTCACCTCGCTGCCCGTGCCGGAGGTGGTCGGAATGGCCACCAGCTTGGCCTTTTCGCCCAGGCGTGGGAATTTGTAGGCGCGCTTGCGAATGTCCAGGAATTTCAGCCGCAGGCCGTCAAAGGAAGCCTCCGGATGCTCGTAAAACAGCCACATGCCCTTTGCCGCATCGATGGCGGAACCGCCTCCGAGCGCGATGATAACATCGGGTTGGAAGGCGCGCATGGCCTCCACACCCCTGCGGATGGTGGATACATCGGGATCGGGTTCGACATCGGAATAAATCTCAGAATGGCAATAGACCGGCCGCTTGCGCAGGAAGTACAGGATGCGATCCACGTAGCCCAGCTTTACCATTGTGGCGTCAGTCACAATGAAGGCGCGCTCGATATCCGGCATTTTCTCCAGATATTGGATCGAATCCTCTTCAAAGTAAATCTGCGGCGGTATTTTAAACCACTGCATGTTGACCCTCCTCTGTGCGATGCGCTTGCGGTTGATGAGGTTGACGGACGACACATTGGATGTGGTGGAATTGTGCCCATAGGAGCCGCAACCAAGCGTCAGGGAGGGGGTGTTTGTGTTGTAGATGTCGCCGATTGCCCCCTGGGAGGACGGCGAATTGGAGATGACGCGCCCGACCTTCATCTCTTTTCCATAGGCTTTGATGAGATCCGGATTGGTGGAGTGGATGACCGCCGAATGCCCCAAGCCGCCGAGTTCCAGCATCTTCTTGGCCATTGCAAAGCCTTCGCCGTGGCCTTTGACGGTAAAGTAAGCCAGTACAGGCGAGAGCTTTTCACGCGAAAGCGGATATTGGGGCCCTACGTCTTCCAGAGGGGCAATCAGGATCTTGGTCTTATCCGGGACTTGAATTCCGCTCTGCTCCGCAATCCAGCAGGCGGGCTTGCCGACAACGTCCGGATTGACCGCCTGCGTCTGTGGGTTGATGACAAAATGGGAGACCTTTTCGATTTCCTCCCCTTGCAGGAAATAGCAGTTGTTTGCTTTCATAATGCGTTCGAATTCGCCCGCAATCTCTTCGTCCACAATGACGGCCTGCTCGGAGGCGCAGATCATGCCGTTGTCAAAGGTCTTGGAGAGCATCAAGTCCGTGCAAGCGCGCTCCAACCGGGCGGTCTTTTCGATATAGCAGGGGACGTTTCCGGGTCCAACGCCCAGCGCTGGCTTTCCCGTGCTGTAGGCCGCACGGACCATGCCGCTGCCGCCGGTCGCCAAAACTAGGGATACGCCCGGATGGTTCATCAGCGCATTGGTGGCCGCGATCGACGGCGCAGTGATCCACTGGATGCAGTCCGCCGGGGCCCCGGCCTTGACCGCCGCGTCGCGCATCACCCGGGCCGCCTCGACGGAGGACTTCTGCGCGCTGGGATGGAACCCAAAGATGATGGGATTGCGCGTCTTCATACAGATCAGCGATTTGAACAGGGTGGTGGAGGTGGGATTGGTCACCGGGGTGACGCCGGCGACGACCCCCACCGGTTCGGCCACCTCCACATAGTCCTCCAGCTCGTTTTCTTCTATGATGCCGACCGTCTTCTGGCCTTTGATGGAGTGCCAGATGTATTCGGTGGCAAAAATATTTTTGATGATTTTGTCTTCCACAACGCCGCGCCCGGTCTCCTCATAGGCGAGCTTTGCCAGGCGCACGTGTTGATCCAGACCCGCCAGCGCCATGGCGTGGACAATGTTGTCCACCTGCTCCTGATCCATGTCCATAAAGGCGAGCAAGGCTTTTTGGGCCCGCTGCACCAGCTCATCGATCATCCCTTGGGCGTCCATTGCGGCATCTGCCGCGGCTTCGCGTGCATGCGCTTCTACGGCAACATCGGTCTCCGATTCCGGGATTCCCGCCCTTTTTACCACGGGAACCTTCTTTGCTTTCTCGTCAGGCATCCTATTTTCCTCCCACTTTGTATTTGCTGGTAGTATCTCCGGACGGGGGAAAAATATGCCGGATAGAATATGGCGCTTGCGTCTAGCGGCTTTATGCGGCGAAAATAGATTTTGGTGCGGTACATGGACGATTTCCCGAAGAAATGGCACGCGAGAAGCCCGGAAACGGGAATACAAGCCTATAATTATGCAGGAATGATAAAAAAGAGGGTAAGTTCCTTGGCAGGAACCTACCCTCTATTGGATATAATTTTTATGATTATTTTGTGGTGCGCATGGGATCATTTGTGATGCGGTAACAGAGCGTCATCAGGCTGTCGTTCAGATGGACATTCTCCACAATGGCATCCCCATATTTCATGTTGATGTCATAGTGGCTGAAATTCCAGAAACAGCGGATTCCCAGCGCATACAAGCGGTCGCTCAAGGATTCCACCGCGCTGCGCGGAACACAGAGAACGGCCATAGTCGGCTTTTCAAGGTTGCAGAACCGCTCCAGGGTGTCAATGTTGCGCACAGTGAGACCATTGATGGTCCGGCCGATTTTGGCGTCGGCATTGTCAAAGATTCCCGCCAGTGTGAAGCCCTCTGTCTCAAAGGAGAGATGGGAGGCGATCGCTTGGCCCAGGTTGCCCGCGCCGATCAAAACCGCTTTGTATGCGTGGGAGAGCCCGAGGATGTTTCCGATCTCTGTACAAAGCTGATCCACCATGTAGCCGTATCCCTGCTGCCCGAACCCGCCGAAGCAGTTGAGATCCTGACGAATCTGGGAGGCGGTGAGCCCCAGCTTTGCCGAAAGCTCGGTGGAGGAAATGCGCGTGACGCCCTTTTCCCGCAAAAGCTTGAGAAACCGATAGTAGCGGGGAAGCCGCCGGATAACGGACATGGAGATGTTTTCCCGTTTTGGCATAATTCGTAAGGTCCTTTCTATTTGAGAAAAAGAAAGCCGGTAAAGGTTGCGCCTTATACGAAGGAGATCAGAGCATCGCTGCGAGGCGCTTATCAATCTCCTTCAGGAAGGTCTCCGTGTCCACAGTGGTCTTGTTCGGCAGCTTGGAGAGGCTGGCCAGGTCGCCGGTCATCACGCCTTCTTCAATGGTCTGGATGGAGGCGCGCTCCAATTTATCCGCGAAGTCCATCAGGGCGGAGTTGCCGTCCAGCTCGCCGCGCTTGCGCAGGGCGCCCGTCCAGGCGAACAGGGTTGCCATGGAGTTCGTGGAGGTCTTTTCGCCCTTCAGATGTTTATAGTAATGGCGCTGCACGGTGCCGTGCGCTGCCTCATATTCATATACGCCATCCGGGGAAACCAGGACACTGGTCATCATAGCCAGGCTGCCGTATGCCGTGGCGACCATGTCGCTCATCACGTCGCCGTCGTAGTTTTTGCATGCCCAGATATAGCCGCCCTCGGAGCGGATGACACGGGCCACTGCGTCGTCGATCAGGGTGTAGAAATATTCGATGCCCGCCGCATCAAATTTCTCTTTGTACTCCGCGTCGAAGATCTCCTGGAAGATGTCCTTGAAGCGGTGGTCGTACTGCTTGGAAATGGTATCCTTGGTCGCAAACCAGAGGTCCTTTTTCTCGTCCAAAGCGTAGTTAAAGCAGGAGCGCGCAAAGCTGCCGATGCTCTTGTCCAAGTTATGGACGCCCTGGATGATGCCGCTGGATGTCTGGAAATCGTGGATGGTTGCGCGGGTCTCCTTGCCGTCCGCATCCGTGACGACCAGCTCTGCCTTGGAGCCTGCGGGCACCTGCATCTCCACATTGCGGTATACGTCGCCGTAAGCATGACGCGCAATGGTGATCGGCTTTGTCCAGGTGGGGATGAACGGGGTGATGCCTTTTACCAGGATCGGGGTGCGGAAAACCGTGCCGTCCAGCATGGCGCGGATGGTGCCGTTCGGAGACTTCCACATCTCTTTGAGGTTATACTCCTCCACACGGGCAGCATTCGGCGTGATGGTGGCGCACTTGACGGCCACACCATATTTCTTGGTAGCGTTGGCGCTGTCCACGGTCACCTGGTCGTTGGTCTCGTCGCGGTGCTTCAGACCGAGGTCGTAATACTCGGTTTTCAGGTCGATATAGGGCGTGAGCAGGATATCCTTAATCATCTTCCAGATGATGCGGGTCATCTCGTCGCCGTCCATCTCCACCAGCGGGGTGGTCATAGGAATTTTATTGGCCATGGGGAATCCCTCCATTTATTTTATATAGTTTAAATTATTTGGATTGCTCTCTTGTATAGTTCAGCAGGCCGCCGGCAAGGACCATTTCGCGCTGGCGTGCGGAGAGAACCGCTTCCGCCTCAAATTCAATGCCTTTGGTCAAATCTTTGACGATGATCTTCGAATTGTCGGCGATGGCGGAACGGATGTCCGGCAGTTCCAGCTCGTCCATCTGGTCGATGCGGTCATAATCGGCCTCATCCTTAAAGACCAAGGGGAGGATGCCGGCGTTTGCCAGGTTCGCGCAGTGGATGCGCGCAAAGCTCTTGGCGATGACCGCCTTAACGCCCAGATACAGCGGCACCAGTGCGGCATGTTCGCGGGAAGAGCCCTGGCCATAGTTTGCGCCGCCGATCACGATGCCCTTGCCGTACTCCCGGCAGCGAGCCGGGAATTCCTTATCGCAGACGCCGAAGCAGAAATTGCTGAGGTACGGAATGTTGGAGCGGTAGGGGAGGATCTTTGCGCCAGCCGGCATGATGTGGTCGGTGGTGATGTTGTCGCCCACCTTGAGCAGCGCTTTTGCCGCGATGGTTTCCGGCAGCGGGTCCGTCGTGGGGAACTCTTTGATGTTCGGGCCGCGCAGGATCTCGACCTTGTCCATCTCGCTCTCCGGCGCGGGCGCGACGACCATATTGTCGTTGATGAGGAACTTCTCCGGCAGAGCGATCGGCGCTTCTTCACCCAACGTCTGCGGGTTCGTAAACACGCCGGTCAGAGCGGAAGCCGCTGCAGTCTCCGGGCTGACCAGATAGATCTGGCCGTCGGCCGTTCCGGAACGGCCCTCGAAGTTGCGGTTGAAGGTGCGCAGGGAGATGCCCTTGGAGTTCGGGGACTGGCCCATGCCGATGCAGGGGCCGCACGCGCATTCCAGAATGCGGGCGCCTGCAGCGATCAGGTCGGCCAGAGCGCCGTTTTGTGCGAGCATATTGTAAACCTGCTTGGAACCCGGGGCGATCGCAAGGCTGACATCCGGATGGACGGTTTTGCCCTTCAGGATGGAAGCGACGCGCATCAGATCCAGGTAGGAGGAGTTTGTGCAGGAACCGATGCAGACCTGATCGACCTTGATTGCGCCGATCTCGTCCACAGTCTTGACGTTGTCCGGGCTGTGCGGGCAAGCGGCCAGCGGGACCAGCTCGGAGAGGTCGATGGAGATTTCTTCGTCATAGACCGCATCCGGGTCGGAGGAGAGCTCCACCCAATCCTCCTCGCGGCCCTGTGCCTTCAGGAAGGAGCGGGTGATCTCGTCGGACGGGAAAATGGATGTGGTAGCGCCCAACTCAGCGCCCATATTGGTGATGGTGGCGCGCTCCGGAACGGTCAGGCTCTTGACGCCCTCGCCGGCATACTCCACAATTTTGCCAACGCCGCCCTTGACCGAAAGGATCTGCAGGACCTTCAGGATGACGTCCTTGGCAGAAACCCACGGGGAGAGCTTACCCGTCAGATTGACGCGCAGCATTTTGGGCATGGTGATGTAGTAGGGGCCGCCGCCCATGGCGACCGCGACGTCCAAGCCGCCCGCGCCCATGGCCAACATACCGATGCCGCCGCCCGTCGGGGTGTGACTGTCGGAGCCGATCAAGGTTTTGCCCGGAATGCCGAAGCGCTCCAGATGTACCTGGTGGCAGATGCCATTGCCCGGCCGGGAGAACCAGATGCCGTGCTTCTTGGCGATGCTCTGAATAAAGCGGTGGTCGTCCGCATTTTCAAAGCCGGTCTGTAGGGTATTGTGGTCGATATAGGCAACGCTCCGCTCCGTCTTGACCCGCGGAACGCCCATTGCTTCAAATTCCAGATAGGCCATGGTGCCGGTCGCATCCTGGGTGAGGGTTTGGTCGATCTTCAGGCCGATCTCGCTGCCGACCGTCATTTCGCCGCTCACAATATGGTTTTTAATGATCTTTTGCGCCAAAGTCAGTCCCATATGATTTTCCTCCATTTTACTTTCGCAAGTTTTCGTGAGTGATCCTATCTAATTAATTATTCCTATTATCGTTCAAATTGCTAAGATTGTCAATATATTCACACAGATGCTTCTACAGGATTTCTGCGTCGTTTTTTGGCACAATTCCAAGAAATTGCCCCAAAGGAATGATCTTCGTTTGAAAAGTTCCAGAGCGAAAGGGGGATTCCCGATAGGCGCCTGGGTTGAATGCGCAAAAAAATGATGCTATAATACAGGGGAAACTTGCACCGAACCGCAATTTTTCCACTCCCACTGCGTATGAACGGCGGCGGGGCCGGAACACTAAGCGGTAGGAGGTGGCAAGTATGGAAAAAACGTATTCGGCCATGCGTGCCGCGCGCTACGCTGTGGCGCAGCCGGCCGGCGCCCGAAACGATAGCGGAGAAAATAAAGACCGCAGCGAAGCGCGCGACGATGAAAAACAGCAGACCGACCAGATTGTGGACACCGGTTCGGTGATCACCGGCGATGGCCGGCATATGATCCATTGCCTGACGGTGATCGGCCAAATCGAGGGACATAATGTTTTGCCGTCGCAGAATAAGACCACAAAATATGAGCATGTGATCCCGCAGCTTGTGGCGATTGAGGAAGAACCGCGGATCGATGGGCTGTTGATGATTTTGAACACCGTGGGCGGGGATGTGGAAGCCGGCCTTGCCATTGCGGAGCTGGTCGCCGGGATGAAAAAGCCGACCGTTTCCCTGGTGCTGGGTGGGGGGCATTCCATTGGGGTGCCGCTGGCTGTGGCGGCCAAGCATTCGTTTATTGCGCCGAGCGCGACGATGACGATCCATCCCGTCCGGATGAACGGCCTGATGTTGGGGGTCCCGCAGACGCTGGAATATTTTCAACGGATGCAGGAGCGCATTACGCAGTTTGTGACCGACAACTCCCATATTACGCCCCAGCGCTTCTACGAGCTGGCGATGAACACGGAGGAACTGGTGATGGATGTGGGGACGGTCCTCGATGGGCCGGACGCCGTGAAGGAGGGCCTGATCGATTCGCTGGGCAGCCTTTCCGATGCAATTGACTGTTTGTATCAGATGATCGACAAGGCAAAAAAGGCGGAGAAGAAGGCTTCAAAGTCCACGAAAAAGACCGGCAAAAAGGCGTAAAGGCCGTATCCTTGCGCAGGAGACGGAATCTGGCCGGCCTTTCGGCCTTGTTTTGGAAGAATGGGCGCGGCATATGCCGCGCTTTACATATTTGCTTTTCAATAGATGGCGGCTCCGATCCGCCGGAGTAATTGGGGGATAAAGTGGCTGGTAAATACGCAAAGAATACAAAAACTGCAAAAAAGAGCGCGCCTGCAAAGCGGAGCAGCAGCCCGCAGGCAAGACGGCAGGCGGAAAAACAGCGAGCGGCCAATCGCCGGGCCAGTGAGAAAAAGACCACAAAGGCCGAGCGCGAAGCGAAGCACGCAGAGGAAGCCAAGCAGCACAATCAGATTCTGGCCATCGTGCTTTTTGCGCTGTCCATCTTCATGGCCTGCTTGGTTTTAATCGAGGGCGACCATGTATGGCTTTGGCTACATAATCTGTTGATGGGCCTGTTCGGGACATGCGCCATCCTCTGGCCCGTGTTGCTGCTGTATATTTCCATTGTCACGGCGTTTGAACGGCGGAACGGACGAATGCGCGTGAAGATCGGCATTATGGTGGGAATCATCATTTTGGTGTGCGCCGCGTTCTACATCTTTGGGGAGTCGGCGCAGGAGAGCGCACCATTCTTCCAGACGCTCGGCAGCCTCTATGGAAAGGGCATCGAGCGCTCCGGCGCGGGCCTTGTGAGCGGCCTCCTTGGAATCCCGCTGGTGCTCCTGTTGGGGACGGTTGGCGCACGCATCGTGATTGTCCTGTTGCTGTTTGTGGCGGTGATGATCCTCACCGGCACCAGCCTGGTACAGCTTTTCCGCACCGTCGCAAAGCCGGCGGAGGTGGTTGCCAACAACATCGGCGAGGCGCGTGAACGCCGCCAGATCGAGCGGCAGCGCGATATGAACATCGACATTGCGTTGGACCCGGACGATCCCAACCAACTGCCTGCGCATCCGGTCAAGTCGGTCAAGCCGCAGAGGAACGAGAAACTCGAAAAATTGGAAAAAGTATTCCATTCGCCGGACCCTGTTTTGGATATGGAGGACGGACCGGGCACTTCGAAGGCGGAGGACGCTGCGGAAGTGTTCCGCAAGCCCATCGGCGTACAGCCCACGGATTCTGTGGTAGAGCCCGTGGAGGGTGCTCCCGCGGAAGAGCCGCCCATGCCCTTCGTGCCCAAGCCGGTGGAACACAGGAAGCCTGCGGCTGAGCCAGCTGCGAAAGAGGTGCAGCTCACCATGATGGACGAGCCGCCGCAGGACGGCGAATACCATTTCCCGCCGGTCTCGATGCTGGAGACCACCAAGGCGACGGATGAAAACGAAGTAGCCCACGAATTGCAGACAAACGGCCGGATGCTGGTTGAGACATTGAAGAGTTTTGGCGTGCAGACAAAGATTCTGGACATCTCCCGCGGCCCGGCGGTAACGCGCTATGAATTGCAGCCCGCTCCGGGCGTGAAAATCAGCAAGATCACCAACCTTGCGGACGACATCGCCATGAACCTGGCGGCCTCCGGCGTGCGCATTGAGGCGCCAATCCCCGGGAAGGCCGCGGTGGGCATTGAAGTGCCGAATAAAAAGGTCAGTGTGGTGCGCATGCGCGAGCTGATCGAATCGAATACCTTCGCCACCAGCAAGAGCCGCCTGACCGTGGTGCTGGGGCGCGACATTGCAGGCGAAATTGCCACGGCCGACCTCGCCAAGATGCCGCATCTGCTGATCGCTGGTTCCACGGGTTCCGGTAAGTCGGTGTGCATCAACTCGTTGATCGTCAGCCTCTTGTACAAGTCCACGCCGGACGAGGTGCGTTTCCTGATGATCGACCCAAAGGTGGTCGAGCTCGGCATCTACAACGGCATTCCGCAATTGTTGGTGCCGGTTGTGACCGACCCGCGCAAGGCCGCCGGAGCGTTGAGCTGGGCGGTCACGGAGATGCTCAAGCGGTATAAGATCTTTGCGGAGAACAACGTGCGCGATCTTGCGGCGTACAACCGCCTGGCCAGCTCCTGCGGCTATCAGGACGAGCAGGGCCAGCCCATGCAGCATATGCCGCAGATTGTCATCATCATCGACGAGTTGGCCGACCTGATGATGGCCGCGCCGAACGAGGTGGAGGACTCCATCTGCCGCCTGGCGCAGATGGCGCGCGCCGCGGGCATGCATCTGGTCATCGCCACGCAGCGCCCCTCGGTCGACGTCATCACGGGCATTATCAAGGCGAATATCCCCAGCCGGATCGCGTTTGCGGTTTCCTCACAGGTGGATTCCCGCACCATCCTCGACATGGGCGGCGCGGAAAAGCTCCTGGGCCGCGGCGATATGCTGTTTTCGCCGGTGGGCTCCCCGAAGCCGATCCGCATCCAGGGCTGTTTTGTCAGCGACAGCGAGATCGAGAGCATCGTCAACTTTATCAAGAAGTCACAGGAGCCCGGCTATGATGCGAGCATCGCAGAGGAGATTGAAAAGAACGCCGTTGCAGAAAAGGGAAGCTCCGGGGCGGACACTTCGGACTCCGACCAAGATCCCATGATGCCCGAGGCGATCAAGTGCGTGGTGGAGGCTGGCCAGGCTTCGACCTCGCTGCTGCAGCGCCGCCTGCGCTTGGGCTATGCTCGCGCGGGAAGGCTGATCGACGAGATGGAGCAGATGGGCGTTGTCGGCCCGCATGAGGGCAGCAAGCCGCGCCAAGTGCTGATTACCTATCAGCAGTGGCTGGAGATGAACATGCGCGTCAGCGACGAGCAGAGCAACCAAACAGACGAATAAAAACCATCACGGGCCGCTTCCGCTTTTCCGAAGCGGCCCGACGACGCAAAAGGGATAGGGATATGGCTTTTTTACCGATTACAAAGGAAGAGATGTTGGCGCGCGGATGGGATGCGCCCGATTTTGTGCTGGTGACCGGGGACGCCTATGTGGATCACCCGACCTTCGGCACCGCGATCATTTCGCGCCTGTTGGAGCATTACGGCTATCACGTGGCGATCTTGTCCCAGCCGGATTGGAAAACCGACCGCGATTTTCAACGCTTTGGCAAGCCGAAGCTGGCGTTCCTGGTCAACGCGGGGAACATCGACTCCATGGTGGCGCACTATACCGTAGCGCGCAACCGCCGCAAGACGGACGCCTATTCGCCGGGGAACCGCCCCGGCCTGCGCCCGGACCGCGCGGTCACGGTCTATTCGCAAAAATGTAAGACCCTCTATCCGGACGTGCCGGTCATCATCGGCGGCCTGGAGGCTTCGCTGCGCCGGTTTGCCCATTACGATTATTGGGCGGACAAGGTCCACCCCTCGGTTTTGGTGGACTCGGGCGCGGACCTGATCTCCTACGGCATGGGGGAAAAGCAGGCCATCGAGATCGCCAAGCGGCTGCTGGATGGGGAGCCGGTTGCCAGCATTACGGACGTGCGCGGCACCTGCTACCTGGTGCCGACGCGCGATTACCGGCCGGGCCCGGCGGTGGAATGTCCCAGCTATGAGCAGGTCTGCGCGGACAAGCGCGCATATGCCCTGTCCTGCCGGAAGCAGCAGGACGAACAGGATGCGGTGCGCGGCAAGCGGGTGATCCAGCGGCATGGGAATCAAATTCTGGTACAGAACCCGCCGATGCCGCCGCTGACTCAAAAGGAGCTCGACGAAGTCTATGAGCTTCCCTATGAACGGACCTATCATCCCTGCTATGAGAAGGTCGGCGGTGTGCCGGCGATCCAGGAGGTGGAATTCTCCATCACGCACAACCGCGGCTGCTTTGGCGCGTGCAATTTCTGTTCCATTGCCTTCCATCAGGGGCGCGCGGTCACCACGCGGAGCGAGGAATCCGTCCTGCGGGAAGCCAAGCTGTTGACGCAGAATCCCCATTTCAAGGGATATATTCACGACGTGGGCGGGCCGACGGCCAATTTCCGGCACCCGTCCTGCAAAAAGCAGGAGAAAGCGGGGCTGTGCCCAGGGAAAAAGTGCCTTGCGCCGAAGGCGTGCCCTGCGTTGCAGGTGGATCACAGAGAATATCTCGATTTGTTGCGCAAGGTACGCGCCCTGCCCGGCGTGAAGAAGGTCTTCATCCGGTCGGGCATCCGGTTTGACTACCTGATGGAGGACCCGGACGACACTTTTTTCCGCGAGCTGGTGCAGCACCATGTGAGCGGCCAGCTCAAGGTCGCGCCGGAGCACTGTACGGCGCGCGTGCTGGACTGCATGGGAAAGCCGCACATCGAAACATACCTCGCCTTCCAGAAGCGCTTTTTTAAGTTGACCAAAGAGATCGGCAAGGAGCAATATTTGGTTCCCTACCTGATGTCCTCGCATCCGGGGAGCACGCTGAAAGACGCGGTGGAGCTGGCGCTTTTCATCAAGAAGAACCACCTGCACCCCGAACAAGTGCAGGATTTCTACCCCACGCCGGGGACAATCTCCACCTGCATGTTCTATACCGGATTGGACCCATATACAATGAAGGAAGTCTATGTCCCGCGCACCAGCAAGGAAAAGGCGATGCAGCGGGCTTTGATGCAGTATTTTATTCCGAAGAATAAACCGCTGGTGCTGGAGGCGCTCAAGCTGGCGGGCCGCACGGACCTCATCGGCCGCGGGGAGAACTGCCTTGTCTGGGGGCCCGCGCCGGAGGCGCCCCAGAGGAAAAAGACGGATGCGAAGCGCGGGAAGCATCCGTCCAAGAACAAACCGGAGCACCGGCGGGGGAAGCGCCGGTAAGGGGGAACCTTCATGGGGCAAGAACGCATGGGACGGAAACGGTATGTTGCGATCCTGCTTCTTTTGCTGGTGATCGTGCTCTTCGCCTGTTTGCCGGCATCGTCCGCGGTGTGGCGCGACGTGCGCCGGGCCTGCGGATTGGGGACCTTTTCCGATGCGGCGGACGATGCGCCCTTTGCCCTCCACGTGTTGGATGTAGGGAAGGCGGACAGCCTTCTGCTGGAATGCGGCGGCGAGGCCATGCTGGTGGACGGAGGGACGCCGGACCGGGGCGAAGAGGTGGTCCAATATCTCACCCGTCGGGGAATTGATTCCCTGCGCTATGTGGTGAACACGCACCCGGATGCCGACCACATCGGCGGCCTGCCGGAGGTGTTGCAGGCGTTTCCCGTGGCGGCATACATCGCGCCGGAGCTTTCGGTGGATACGGTGGAATACCGCCGGACCCAGCAGATTTTACAGGAAAAGGCCATTGCGGTGCAGTATCCGCAGGCGGGGACCACATTTTCCCTCGGCGGGGCGGAGATCGAAGTATGGACGCCGCCGTCCGCCGCGGACGGTCTTAACAACCATTCGCTCGTTTTGCGCGTTGTCTACGGGGACACGGCCTTTCTATTGATGGGCGACGCAGAACGAGAGGAGGAAGAGGCGCTTTTGGCGAGCGGCATGCCGTTGCGCGCGGATGTGCTCAAGGTAGGGCACCACGGAAGCGATACCTCCACGGGGAAAGCACTGTTGGACGCAGTGCAGCCACGGTATGCGGCGATTTCCACGGCGTGGGACAACAGCCGCCTGCCGCGGGAGACCGTGCTTCGCCGGCTGCGAAGCGCCGGGGTTGCGTTGTACCGCACCGACGTCTGCGGCACGCTCCTGTTTCTGAGCGACGGTGAAACCGTGCGTGTGGTCACAGAGAATGAGGCTTGCGCCTGAGCGCACTTTCGTGTATGATGAAAAGGATTCAAACAAGGGAGGAATCCATCATGCGAATTTTGGTGATCGACCGTTTCGAAGGCACCTATGCGATTTGCGAGGATAAAGATCAGAAATTTTTCGCCATTGAAACCAATGAGCTTCCCGCCGGGGCAACGGAGGGAACGGTTTTGGAGATCGACGACGAGGGCGTGATCCGTGTTAACGAAGAAAAAACGGCGGCGCGCCGCTCGAAGATCAAAAAGCTCCAGGACAAGCTTTGGAAAGAATAAAGAAGACGGAAAAGGCCGGCCTTCCCGCAGCAGGAAGGCCGGCCTTTTTGTATTTAGAATGCAGAGAGCATGTGAATATTTTTGACATTATAGAATATTTCGGGAAACGGATTGTTTTGTATCCATGGCTGTGCTATGCTTTTTCTATGCAAAAAGAAAGAAGGCGAAAGGATGCAGAACCGGACGGATTTACGATCTTTGTTGCGTTTGGTCGGACGCAGCAGCCCGATCTGGCTTTTGTGTATGCTGTTCTGTGCCGCAGGGGTCTATGGGATTTCCGCGTATTGCATCCCGCCCTCCTATATGGCGTCCGCCACCCTCTACATATACAATTCGCAGGAGGGCGCCCGTGAACTGGACGCCGGAAATGTGGACACCTCCCGAAAACTGGTCAGCACCTGTTCCGTCGTTTTGCAAAGCGACCGCACATTGGAGCAGGTTTTGCGCCGGACGGGTGGAAAGCGTTCCCTGGAAGAGCTGCGCGGAATGTTGCACATGGAAGCCGTCGATCATACAGAAATTTTGCGCATTTCGGTGTCGTCCGGCGACCCGGAGGAGGCGGCCACCCTCTGCAATACGCTGTTGGACTGTGCGCCGACGGAACTTTTGCGCGTCTTACAAGGGGGCAGTGTGAAAGTGATCGACACAGCCACCGTGCCGGAACATCCGGATTCTCCCAATGCCGTTGTAAATGCCATTTTGGGGGCTGTGTTGGGATTGGCCGGTTCGATCACGGCGATTTTGACATGGAATCTCCTGGATGGGCGTGTCCGCACTGCGGAGGAATTGGAGCCGTGCGGCGCACCCGTGTTGGCGGAGATCCCCATCCCGTTTCATTTGGGGGAGGAGGCCACATGGTGCGAAGGAAGCAACCCAAACATTTCAAGCAATCCCCGCCTTTGTTGACGGATTTTAGCCCGCCGGAGTTGTGGGACAGCTATCGGGCGCTGTACACGCGGTTGCTTCTGCCTACGCAGGTGAAGGAGCAGCGTGCCGTGGCGGTCGCCGGGGTGCGGCCCGGCGCTGCCCATGCGGTGGTCTGTGCAAACCTGGCGGCGGTGGCGTCGCGTTCGGAACGGGTGCTTCTGGTGGACGCCTGCCTGCAAACCCCACAGCAGCACGCCCTTTTTCAGGTATCGAACGTCCACGGTTTCTCGGAGGCCCTTTTGGGGCGCTGTGAATGGGCGGCTTGCGTCCAGAAGAACGTCCGCCCCGGGCTGGACCTGTTATCCGCTGGTGCTTGGACACCGGATGTGGCCGCTTGTTTTCACACAGCACGCGTGGAAGCGCTGTTCGAGGAAGCGCGCCGCTCCTATGGCCTTGTGTTGGTGGACACCCCGCCGGTCTGCTGTTCGCCGGACGCGCTCCTGGTTGGACAGTCTGCGGCGGGCGTTTTGTTGGTCGTTTGCAAACACAGGGACCGGCGCACCGAAGTGCAGGAGTCTGTTGCGAAACTCCACGGCGCGCAGGTGCCCTGTTTGGGCAGCGTGTTGGTCCGGGAGGCGCGCAGCAGGGCGCCTTTTTGTATTACAAATTGTTAAATCACGTCCCTATTTTGCAGGGTGTATTTTCCTTTTGGGGAGAGAATACTATTTCCCAGAACCAAAAGGAGGAACTTGCGATGTTTCAGAATACCGTGCATGGGGAATGTATCTATGGAAACCTGCTCAACGGCGAATGGGTGGAGTCGGAATCGGGAAAACAGTTGGAAATCCGTTCGCCGGTCGATGGGAGCTTGATTGGAAAAATCCAGGCTATGACAAAGAAAGAGGTTGACGAGGCCATCCAGGATACCAAGATGCATGCGCGCGCTTGGGCGGAGACCCCCATCTATGAGCGTGCGGAGGTGTTTTACCGTGCAGCCGACCTGCTGGAAGAGCGCGCGCAGGAGATTGCGGAGATCCTGACCATGGAGGTTGCGAAGGAAAAGAAATCTGCTCTGTCCGAAGTGACACGTTCCGCGGACCTGCTCCGTTACACCGCGGATATGGGAAAGAGCATGGAGGGGCAGGCGATCAGCGGGGAAAATTTTCCCGGAGGCTCCCGGCGGAAGCTTTCATTTGTCCGGCGGGCTCCCCTGGGGACGGTCTTGGCGGTTTCCCCGTTTAATTATCCGGTGAATCTCTCCGTCTCAAAAATTGCGCCGGCGCTGATTGGCGGCAATACGGTGGTTTTGAAGCCTCCCACCCAGGGGTCCATCAGCGCCCTGCACCTGGCGGACGTCCTGCAAAGTGCAGGGCTGCCCGGCGGCGTGCTCAACACCGTGACCGGGCGTGGAAGTGAAATCGGGGACTATATTGTCACACATGAGGGCATTGACTTCATCAACTTTACCGGCAGCACAGAGATTGGAAGGCATATTTCCAGCTTGGCGCGCATGACGCCGCTTCTGCTGGAACTCGGCGGCAAAGACGCAGCCATCGTGTTGGAGGATGCCGACCTCGACTTTGCCGCCGACGCCATCGCGGACGGCGCATATGCCTATTCCGGCCAGCGGTGTACAGCCGTCAAGCGCGTGTTTGCAACGGACAGCGTGGCGGACCAGCTGGTGGAGAAGCTCAAAGCGCGCGTAGAGAAGATGCAGGTAGGCGATCCGCGCGACGGCGCGATGATTACCCCCTTGATCGACGAGAAGGCGGCGGAATCCGCCATGGAGCTGATTGCGGAGGCCTTGGAAAAGGGGGCGATGCTGGTGACCGGGAACCGCCGGGAAAAGAACCTGGTCTATCCAACCCTGTTGGACCGTGTGACCGAGGAGATGGAGGTGGCCTGGAAGGAGCCCTTTGCGCCAATTTTGCCAGTCATTCGAGTGAAAGACATTGACCAAGCGGTGGAACTTGCGAACCGTTCGGAATATGGGTTGCAGTCCTCCGTATTTACGAACGACATCAACCGGGCGTTTTCCATCGCGGAGCGGTTGGAGGTCGGTACGGTGCAGATCAACAATAAAACGGAGCGCGGGCCGGACCATTTCCCGTTCCTGGGCGTCAAGGCCAGCGGCATGGGGACGCAGGGCGTGCGGTATTCCATCGAAGCGATGACCCGTCCGAAGGCGATCACCGTGAACCTGCGGGAAGATTTCTAAAATGGGTTGTGTAGATATATACAGGTGTTTATCTAATAATAGCATATCTAAATCTCTTGTGCAAGAAGTATTTTCCGTAGAATAGGAAATAAGGAGTGACGGATATGCGAGATGAGGACTTTGGCACGATTCGAATCAAACTGGAAGAAGTCATTCAACAAAGTAGCTTGAGCAAAAATAAAGTCGCGCAGCTTTCGCAAACGCAGAGAGGGCAATTGAACCATTATTGCAAAGGGGACATCCAGCGCATCGACTTGGCGATTTTATCGAGGCTTTGCTATGCGTTGGATTGCCGCGTGGAGGATGTTTTGGAGTATATCCCACCACAAACAAAGAATTCTATATAAAATGGGAGAACCTGTTGTGGAATGCCGGGAAGCATCCACAGCAGGTTTTTGTAGTCATACGCGCAACGGCAGGCTGGACAAGGAACTTCCCGCCGATTCTTGCCCTTTCCCGGGGATTGTAGTACCATGTAAGGAAAGAAATCCGAAAAACATCACAGAACCGTCACAGAGCTGTGCGAAAATACGGAGTATCACAAGGAGGAGTGCACATGTATCGCATATTAGTGGTAGACGATGAGGATAAAATCCGCGCATTAATCCGGAAATATGCAGAGTTCGAGGGCCATACCGTACGCGAGGCGGCGGACGGGATGGAGGCCGTGCGCATCTGCCGCGAACATCCGGATGATTTTGACATCATCATCATGGACGTGATGATGCCGGAGCTGGACGGCTTTTCTGCCGTACGCGAAATTCGGAAATATAGTGCCACGCCCGTGCTGATGCTGTCCGCGCGCGGCGAAGAATACGATAAAATCCATGGCTTTGAACTGGGGATCGACGACTATGTGGTCAAGCCTTTCTCCCCAAAAGAGCTGATGATGCGCATCAATGCCATTATGAAACGAGCAAAGCCCGCGGCCGACCAGCCCAAAAAAGATCAGGTGAGTTTCGAAGGGCTGACCATCGATTTCACCGGCCGTATCGTCACGATCGACGGGGAAAAGGTCGATCTTTCGCCAAAGGAATACGACCTGTTGTTCTACTTTGCAAAGAACCGCAACATTGCATTGACAAGGGAAAATTTGATTACAAATGTCTGGGGCTATGATTTTTATGGGGACGACCGGACCCTGGACACCCACATCAAGCTCCTGCGGAAAAGCCTCAAGCAGTACAGCAAGTTTATTGTTACGTTGAGGGGAGTTGGCTATCGATTTGAAGTTTGAATCGTTGCTGAAACAAATGAAAGACCGTCTCAGGGAGCGTTTTTCCAACCGCATTGGGATAAAATGGGGATTGTTCTCCGGCTTTGCTGCCTTTGCTGCAATCATTTTGGTGATGCTGTGGGTCTTTCAGATTATGTTTCTAGGAAGTTTTTATAAGTTTATCAAGGTGAGCGATATCAAGAATTCTGCCCAGACCATCGAGCGCAATATCAATTCCGATGACTTGAGCACGCTCATACAGAATATCGCGCGGGACAATCAAATTTGTATCATTGTCTCGGATGAATACGGCGATTTGTTCTATTCGGAGGACGCCCTGCCCAATTGTGTGATTCATCGCCTCAACGGTTTGCAGCGCGCGTTTATTTATGAGATTACCCGCCGGAACGGGGGCGTCTATTTTGAGCAGTTCCCGGAGGACAATATGCGCACAGTGCCGAATTGGGATCAACAGATACCAGAAAACCCGGATTCGCCAGAGAGCATGATCTACACTTTCATCACCGAGCGGGAAAATGGCAAACACCTGTTGGTTTTGCTCAATTCCACCATTTCACCCGTTGGCTCCACTGTGCAGACCCTCCGCGTGCAGCTCACGTGGATCACGGTGATTATGTTGATCTTGGCATTTTTCCTGGCGCTATTTTTGTCACGGCGCATTTCAGGGCCGATTATCAAGATCAATTCCTCCGCGAAGGTCTTGGCGCAGGGAAACTACGATGTGCAATTTGCAGAAAATGGGTATCGGGAGATTGCCGAGCTGGGCGCGACGCTCAATTATGCAGCGAAGGAGCTCTCCAAGGTGGAGACCCTCCGGCGCGACCTGATCGCCAATGTCTCGCACGATCTGCGCACGCCGTTGACAATGATTACAGGCTACGCAGAGGTCATGCGCGATCTTCCCGGGGAAAATACGCCGGAGAATGTGCAGGTCATCATCGATGAGGCGAACCGCCTGACAACGCTGGTCAACGATATGCTCGACCTAAGCAAAATGCAGGCCGGGGCGCAGAAGCTTTCCCCCAGCTTCTTTGATCTGACGGAGAGTGTACGGGATATTTTAGGGCGTTATAACAAGCTCACGGATTACCATATCAGCTTTACAGCGGATCGGGACGTCACCGTGTATGCCGATGAACTGAAGATTTCGCAGGTGGTGTACAACTTGGTGAACAACGCGATTACTTATACCGGCGAGGACAAGGTGGTCCGTTTGCGCCAGACCGAACACGACGGAAAAGTTCGAATCGAGGTGCGCGACACGGGCGAGGGAATCGAGCAAGATAAGCTCAAAGATATCTGGGAACGCTATTACAAGGTGGACAAAGCCCACAAGCGCGCGCAAATCGGGACGGGCCTGGGCCTTTCGATTGTCAAGACGATTTTGGATATGCACGGCGGCGCATACGGTGTACAGAGCGAGCAAGGTGTGGGAAGTACCTTCTGGTTTGAACTGGATGTGCAAGGGGATAGCGTTGTTGAGGCTCCGAAGCCCCTCTCAAATGTCTCAAGATAAATTGCGCTGTTTTTTCCTTTGCTATATGCTATAATATGAAACAGCAGGAATCGCCTTTTTGGGGAAACAAAGCATACAATCCGTATAATCTATCGTTATTATACAAATTGGATTTTAGTTTAGCGTGTACGTATGCAAACCCCAGATATATTTTGGAGAGGAGGCGGGTATAAGCGATTTTAGATGGCTTGTACCGCATTTATGAACATATCGGTGATCGGTTGCGGGAGATGGGGCAGTTTTTTGGCATGGTACGCAGATCGTCTGCAGCACCAGGTGGTATTATACGGTCGGGAAAGTTCCCAGAAGATGAAGACGCTTTATGAATGCCGTAGCAATGGGCTGGTGACGTTGGAGGGCTCCGTCGTCTTGACCAGCGATTTGGGCGCAGCAGTGAAACATGCGGAAATCCTGGTGCTTTCCATTGGGGCCCAAAGCTTGCGGGCTTTGATGCAGCAGCTTTCTGTACTCGATTTGAACGACAAGGCGATTGTACTTTGCATGAAAGGTATTGAAGCTTTAACAGGCAAGCGCCTGACACAGATTGTAGAAGAGTACACCCCAAAGACAACCACTGTCTCCATTTGGGTGGGACCGGGCCATGTGCAGGACTTTACCGCAGGCATCCCCAATTGTATGGTCATCGATAGCCGCAGCCAAGAGGCAAAAGAAATGTTGGTCAAGGCGTTCTCTAGCGAGCTCATCCGATTTTATTACGGCAGCGACTTAATCGGCAATGAAGTCGGCGCGGCGGCGAAAAATGTGATCGGCATTGCAGCGGGGATGCTGGACGGCAAGAATAAGACGGCGCTCAAAGGGGCGCTGATGGCCCGCGGTACACGCGAGGTGGCGCGTCTGATTAAAGCCATGGGCGGCAATGAGATCACTGCCTATGGCTTGAGCCATCTGGGAGATTATCAGGCGACCGTTTTTTCGCAATATAGCCACAACCGCCGGTTTGGAGAGGCGTTTGTCCGTGGGGAACCCTATGAGGAGCTGGCGGAAGGCGTGGCAACTACAACTGCCTTACTGCGCCTGTGTGACCTGTACGGTGTAGAAATGCCGATTTGTAATGCAGTGGATGCCGTAGTCAACCGCGGCGAAGATCCCGACCAAGTTCTTCTGGATCTCTTTATGCGCAGCTTAAAGAAAGAATTTTAGCTGCCGGCTTTGTTGACAAATTTGGTATATATTATTACAATAGAAGAGCGCCTAGCTATAGAGCGGGCGAATTTTACCGCTGCACGGCGGCGGATAAAAAAGGAGAATCTGTATGAGTGAGAATTGTACGCACGATTGCAGCAGCTGTGGGGAGAATTGTCCCTCCAGGGAGGCAAATCCTGCGGATTTTTTGGAGAAACCCAATGCGATGAGCCATATTAAAAAGGTAATCGGTGTGGTTAGCGGAAAGGGCGGCGTTGGCAAGAGCATGGTCACATCTATGCTGGCTGTGCTGCTGAACCGCCGCGGCGCACATACTGCCGTGTTGGATGCAGACATCACTGGCCCTTCGATCCCGAAGGCATTCGGCATTCATCAGAAGGCAATGGGCAGTGAGTTTGGCATCCTTCCGGCGCGGACCAAAACGGGCATCGACATCATGTCGGTCAACCTTTTGCTGGACGACGAGACAGCGCCCGTTGTATGGCGTGGCCCGATTATTGCCAATACCGTCAAGCAGTTCTGGACGGACGTCATTTGGGAAAACGTTGACTATCTGTTTGTGGACATGCCTCCGGGGACCGGCGATGTGCCGCTGACCGTATTCCAGAGCATCCCGCTGGATGGAATTGTGATTGTCACTTCCCCGCAGGAGCTGGTTTCCATGATTGTGGCAAAGGCTGTGAACATGGCAAAGATGATGAACGTGCCGATCATCGGCATTGTGGAAAACATGAGCTATGTGAAATGCCCGGACTGCGGCAAGGAGATCAAGGTGTTTGGCGAGAGCCATGTGGAGCAGACGGCGGAGCAGTTTGGTTTGAAGGTGCTCGGCAAGGTGCCGATTGATCCCGAGATTGCGAAGAATTATGATGCAGGCCTGGCGGAGTTGGTCAATGTGGACTGCTTGGACGATGCGGCAGATGCGGTGGAACAACTGTAAGGCCCTGCTTTTCTAAATTTCTGATAACAGAAGTGAAAAATGGACATCCTGTTGTGTAGAGCGGACTTTTACACAACAGGATGTATTTTTATATAAAATTATAACGGGTGGTAAAATACAAACTGCAAAAATTGGAAAAAACAGTTTCATTTTCCAGAATACAGAGGTATAATGGGGACATATTTCCAAGGTCCGGCAAGCAGAGGCTGTGGTTACAACATGGGTTTCGGCGGCTGATAGGAATTGCCGTTGGCTGGCTTGTAAAAAGGGCTCGGAAAAAACTGGGCGTTAAGCTCCGCATGGATGGAGAAAACGGTTCTCTTTTCACCGGGCATAAGAGGAGGATTGTATTTTATGAAAACAGGAGTATCGAAAACACTTTGGTTGATTTCCGGTGTCCTATTGGTGTTTGCAGGTGTGCTCGCCATCGTTGCGCCGTCGTCCATTTTGTTATCGCTGACGATTGTGTTTGGGCTGGCAATGCTGATTTCGGGTATCATCAGCGTCGCGGTTTATATTTTTTGCAGTAAGCACCTTTATGGTGCAGGTTGGCTTCTAGCGGAAGGTATTCTAACCGCCCTATTGGGCCTCTTTGTTTTATGCGACCAGGTTGCAATGGTGAGCGTCATCCCCTATGTTTTTGGGTTGTGGACGGTCTTTTCCGGTGTGATCCGGGCCGTGGATTCCTTGGAGATCAAGCGATTTGGGATTAACGGTTGGTATTGGATGATGCTCGTCGGTGTTGCTGAGATTGTATTGGGGTTTGCCACTTTTATCCGCCCGGTGATCGCCATCCAGATTATTGGGATTACAATGGGGATCGTATTCCTTTTGCAGGGGGCCGCGTCCTTGTTTATGTGGTGGTTTGAGAGCCGTTTACAAATGAAATAGATGTATTTGGATAGGAGAAAAACGCCGCTTATATGCGGCGTTTTTCTTTAATCATAAGTTTTGCAAGGATACAAGTATAAGTGGGTGTATCCCCACAAAAATAGCTCATAGGGAAGCGATATGGCGTCCTATTAGATGAAAATATTTTGGAAGGCCATGGAGATTTAGGCTTTCCCTTGACAATCGTTCAGGGTTTTTATAATATTAATATGCTTAATTGTTTATAGAACAAAATATTAGGAAAAGGAACGGTTGCCATATGGAAGAATATGAGGATTGGGAAGCACATTGTGGAAAAAAAATATTGGATCTCTTCTGGCGATATAAATGCGTAAAGCCTCTTTTTGTGCAGAGGGATGGCTTGCCGATGAGCGCTTTTTTTATGTTACATAAGATTGAGGTATGCGGAAAGCTGCAAAAAGAAAATGGCGGCGATGATGGCGTACGCATTTCTGAAATAAGCCGGCGTACACAAATGTCCATGCCAGCGGTGTCACAGATGCTGAACTCTTTAGAAGGGAAAGGGCTCGTTGCCCGCAGTATGACGAAGAACGATCGCCGTGCGGTGTTTGTCTGTTTAACTGAAAAGGGCAAGGCTCTTTTGGAACAGAACCGAAAAGAAATTTTTTCCATACTGGATGAAGCGGAACACCGGTTGGGAACAGAAAACCTCAACCAGCTCATAGAGTTGTCGGCCCGTTTGTTTGATATCTTATTGGAGATCGAAAAAGAAAAGTTGAGTGACAATCGAGGATAGTGATGTGCTGCATATGATGTTTTTATTGGCTTTCCATAAATGAAAGAGTTTGCATACTCGATTTTGAGAACCTGCGCCCGATGCTGTACGAGAACTTCTACAAGGAACTGGACAAAAACGAATGGAACAACGACGTAACACAGG
>NZ_JADMOD010000023.1:0-42305 GCF_015558525.1 Anaeromassilibacillus sp. D41t1_190614_C2
GGCGCAGCGGGCATTGTCTCTGCAAGCCAGAGCGTATCCGCACAAGCCTATGTGGTTTCCGACACGACGGTCAACTTCACCTTGAAGAGAGGCAGCGCATACTGCTTTAAGATGACCGTGGTCAACGGCAACGCCATGACGCCGGGCTTCACGGCCGGCAACGGCGATGTGCTGAAGACGCAGTTCGTGGCGAAGGTTGGCAACGACTACTATTACAGAGTCTATGCCACCGGCACGCCGGGCCAGAGCACGGGCGTTTACACCACCCTGCCGGGCCAGAACGCTACAAAGCACTGCACGGTAACCATTGGCTAATTTAAAATGAAAGGGAAGGCTTCTTCCCAATAACGGTAAGGCCCCCACCCCCGGGAATTCCCAGGGTTGGGGGCCTTCTGTATTTGATTCTTCTATTTCTCACATGTGGTGGAACTGTAATTTTTGCCTGTATGAAAATTTTTGCTTGCCTCTGTAGGGCCTTCCCCTGTGGAGCGGAAAGCAAACTCCTTGCGGTTTGCTTTCGTAGAGAACGCCGTAGGCGCGAAAAGACGCTGTGCGTCGGCTAATCGGAAATGCCAAGATAAAAGGGAAGGGTTCTTCCCGATAACAGTAAGGCCCCAACCCCGGGGAGATTCCCAGGGTTGGGGCCTTTTATGTGTTGTCTTGAATTACTCGACGTTTACCGTGCAGTAGTTGACCGGCGCTTGACCGGGGATGGTCGCATAGACGCCCGTGCTGCCGACGCCGACGCCCTTGACCGTCAACAGGTAGGAACCATTGCGCAGCTTCAGGCCGGCGGTGATCAAAACATTGCTGTTGCCGGTGGTGAACTGTGGGGTTCCAACGTTTCCATTCGGTGTAAACAGGAACGTATAAATGTTTCCCTGCCGGATGGTAAAGGGATGCGTGGTGTCACAGGTCAGGCTCCCGGTGGGGGTGGACCCCGACGACGAAGAACGATTGCCGGTGGCCTGGAAGCTGACGGAGGAACCGTCCACCGTCGTCGTAATCACCGCCGTTCCCGTGCCGACATTGTTGATCTGGAAGATGTACCCGTCGCTTACCTTCTTGCCGAAGGTGACCGAAACGGCGGACGGGTTGGAAGATGTGGCAGTCGGCTGCGTTGCACTGGTGGTGAACACTTTGTAGTAATATGCCGAATTGCTACCAAATGTATAGGGAGAGGTGGTATCACACCGCAGCGGCGTACCGCTTGAAGTGGACCGCGTGCCCGTTGCCTGGAAGCTGACGGAAGCGCCATCGGCCGTTGTTGTGGTGATGACCGCCGTCCCCGTGCCGACATTGTTGATCTGGAAGATGTACCCGTCGCTCACCCTCTTACCAAACGTAACGGAAACAGCTGAAGGATTGGAAGACGTGGCGGTCGGTTGTGTGGTACTGTTTGTAAACACTTTGTAGTAATAAGTCGAATTACTACCAAATGTATAAGGAGAAGTGGTGTCGCAAGTCAACGTAGAGGAAACGATGGACTTGTTGCCGGTCGCTTGGAAGCTGACCGAAGCACCGTCCGCAGTGGTCGTGGTGATCACCGCCGTGCCCGTACCAACGTTGTTGATCTGGAAGATATACCCGCCCGAGACCTTTTTTCCAAACGTCACGGATACAACCGCAGGGTTGGAAGAAGTCGCGGTTGGCTGCACGATACTGTCTGTAAACACTTTATAATAATATACAGAATTATTACTAAATGTATAAGACGATGTGTCACAGGTCAATGCCGGCGTTGCAGATTTATTGCCGGTGGCCTGGAAGCTGACCGAAGCGCCCTCCGCCGTGGTTGTGGTGATAGTCGCTGTGCCAGAACCGACGTTATTGATCTGGAAAATATACCCGTCGCTCACCTTCTTGCCGAATGTAACGGAGACAGCCGACGGGTTGGAAGAGGTCGCGGTCGGCTGCGTTGCACTGGATGTAACTACCTTATAATAGTATACATCGTTGGAACCAAACGCATAAGAAGATGTGTCGCACGAGATGGAAGGCGTGGTTGGGTTGGACGGGGCCACAGGCGTACCAGCCTGTGAATAGTCCTTAAAGGAGTAGTTCAAGTCCACATTCCCACTGATCCCCGCTAGGGTGCCGTATGCATACTGCCAAATGGTATAAGCTTTATCGAGGTTGGCCACATCCCTGCCCCAGCTTGCCACCCAGCGGTCATACTTATCAAGGCGCGGGCTGGATAGGTTGGAATTAAAGATGTTGACCGAACTATAGACGCCAGTGCGATAACCGGCCGCTTCTATTTTCCCGCAGAACGCCTCCACAATGTCCGCCATCAAATTGGTATCCATGGTGCGGTGGACAGTGTCCTCGATGTCGTAAAAGACGGGGTAATCCAGTTCACGCCCATCCAAAATGCTCAAACAGAAGTCAGCCTCCTGAAGGGCGTCTTCTACGGTTTCCGCATAGCTAAAGTGGTATACCCCCACTTTAATGCCATTTGCGGTGGCGCCGCTGTAATTCTGCGCAAAATAGGCGTCGGTCTGCACTTCCGGGGCGGTCTTCCCATATCCGGTGCGGATAATTGCGAAGTCGATCCCTTGGTTTTTGACCGTTCCCCAATCAATATTTCCTTGCCAGGAGGACACATCAATCCCCTTTAAGACAACGTGTACATAGCAGGTTGCGCTTTCTCCCGCGCTGTTCGTGGCGGTGACGGTCGTTGTACCAAGCTGGTGGCCTGTCACCAGACCATTGCTGACGGATGCAATGCTTGGATTGCTGACGGTCCATGTGGCGTTCATCGTGGGGGAACCATTTTCATAAGCGGTAATCACCGCGCTTTCCCCGACTTTTATCGCAATGGACGTGTTATCAATTTGAAAAGTTCCTGTAGACGTAGCCGCAACAGCGGAAACATCCTCCGCAAAAGCAGCAGCCCCACAGTAAAATGTGAGACAGAACGTCAAAAGCAAAGCGAGTATTTTTTTCAATTGGGCTCCTCCTTTAAAGCGGCTACGCCGCGAACACGCGCAGCCGGAACAACGCTCCGCACAGATGAAAGCTGTTTGCATGTTTTTTTAAATGGTTCGTTCAATCGCATATCCCCTTTCTTCTGGTTGGCCGGGCCGCATCCGGCACGGAACTTCATGCAAAATCCGGCGGATTTTTACATGGTTTTCGTGTTTGATTATATGGGAATTCCAGAATTATGTCAAGTACACAGAGGGGATATGCAAATATGGGAAAGAATAGAAAAACACAGAGGAAAAATGGCGTAGAACAGGGGATTCCTGGAAGGATCGGAAACGTTTGTACGACGAAGGCAGGGGGATAGAAGAGGCCGTTAGGGAGGAAGTAAAAGGGACAGAAAAAAAGGCGGCCCGTGCCGCCTAATTTTCGTCATATTTATGTATAATGTTTCATTTGTTGCAAAATGTATGCCCGGTATCCCAGAAATTCCCGGTCATATGGGCACACTTGCAACACAAATTGGATGCGGCCGAGCAAACTGTGAAGATAGGGCCCTGGGGCGCATGACTCGCCCGTCCGCCCTTCGTGGAGCAGATGGGAGGATAGGCCGAAGCGTTGAATATAATAGAGTTCCTGCCGGATGCGCCTGCGGAATTTACGCCCGGCCTGCGGGCGGTCGTTTACGAGGATGCCGGTCACTTGTTGCCGGTTTCCCCGCCGGGCGATAACGGTTTTCGATTCATGAAGAAGGAATCCGTGCTCGCACAAAAGCCGCCGTATAAAACGGATCAGCGTATCCGGTGAAAAGTCGCCCGAAAAGGTCAGGTCGTCGCTGTACCGGGTGTAATGGATTTTACGGCCCTCGCAAAACGCAGCGATTCGGCAGTCCAAAGGGAAAAAGACTAGATTGGACAACAGCGGGCTGGTGGGGGCGCCCTGCGGCAAAACGCCGTCGAGGGTGCAGAGAGTAGCAAAGAAAAAACTCAGGGCCGCGTTGTAACTTTCGGTGGCTCCTTCCCTTGCAGAGGATGCCTTGGCGGATGATTGGATCTCTGGATTCCTGCACAAGGCACGGTCGATGGCCGCATAGACCGCTGGAAAAGGAATGCTCCCAAAGAAATTAGCGATGTCGAGCTTGACCACGAAGGGTTGCCCGACATGCGGGGCCGCATTGCGCAAAAGCGTGCAGCCCGGCTGATAAGCGGTCGCATGGGGAGAGACTTCCCCCACAGACAACAGCGAAAGGATACCGCGTTGCACCTTTTTAAGCCCAAGAGAGGGCGCCGCAACCGGGCGGTAACCGCCGCCGCGCTTGGCCAGCCAGAAAACTTGATATTCCCGCCGCTTTTTCCGGGCGGACCGCAGGGACAAAAGCCAATACAAGCTTTTTTGCACGGAACGGATGGAAGCATCTGGCTGGAGCCATTGGCAAAAGTCTTCGGGTGTCTGGATCATCCGCTTCCCTCCTGATTTTTAAAGGTGCGGCGGGGCAACACATCAAACACCTGAAGGGATGCGGGCACAGCCGTGTGGGAATACACGCAGTGTATCGATTACACGGCGAATCCCGCATGCCTCTTTCTGCCCAGATATCCTATTGGCCGGCGACTCCCCGGCCAGCCGTGCTGACAATGGCCACGGAAAGCGCTGTTGTCCCGCCTAACGAATACTGTATCATATTTCTTTACAAAATTCTATTCTAATTTTGTAACATATCATAAATTCTTTCGTACCAAAGGGAATGTAAAGATTTTTCCACAAATTTTTTAAATTATACTAGAAAAAGTCATAACATAGTGCTATAATACTTTAGGTTTCAACATGATTTCTAGTGAAGGAAAAGAAAGGAGGATCATAATAAGGATCCGTCAGTCGAGCGGATGCCTCATAAAGAAGACCATAATCATTTGGGAAGTTATTTTGATTAAAAGGAGGAGACTTAAGTTGAAAAGAAAAACATGGCGCTCTGCTGTTGCGCTGGTACTCGCCGTTCAGATGGCGGTGGCAAGTGGCGTAACCGCAATGGCGCAGACCAATATGGTTGCTTTGAATCCCAGCAGCCAGGCCTCTGTTTCCGTGGTAAACGACGGGGAAGAGGAGACAATCACTCGTTACCTCAGCGATATGCAGCCTGCGAAGGCGACCGTCGGCTGGGGCAGTTTGATGCTTGATGAGGGCCTTGAAAACTTGCCCTTGAAGCTGCGCACGGAAGACGGCGGCACCAAGGTCTATGAGAAGGGTATCTGCGCACACGCAGCTTCGGAATTGGTTTACGACATCGAAGGCCGCGGTGTGCAGCGCTTCCAGTCCTACATAGGCGTTAACTATTCGAAGTCCCGCGGCACCTGCGGCTTTACCGTTAAGGCGGACGACGAGGTGCTGTTTACGGTAGATCGCATCGCAGAATCCGATCCGCAGCAGTATGTGGATGTGGAGATCCCGGCGGATGCAAAACAGCTGATTCTGATTACGACGACGGGCGGCGATTCCAACGATTCCGACCACAGCGTGTGGGCGGATGCAAAATTGATTCTGGACGCCACTGTACAGCAGAATCTTTATAAGGTGACCGCTTCTACGGACAAGACCATTTTGGATGCCGGCGAGACGGTGAATATCAGCTTGTCCGGCACGTTGGTCGACGATAGCGTTGCTGATCTCTCCAATGCAGAGATTTCTTACACCAGCAGCGATAACGAAGTTGCAACGGTCGACGGCAGCGGCGCAATTACGGCGGTAGCCAACGGCTTGGCAACGATCACCTGCGATGTTACATTGGACGGCATCACCAAGAGCGCTTCCATCGACCTGATTGTGGGCGATGAGGTGGAAGGCAAAGTTTGGTCGGTTACTTCCCCGGAGGGTAATGTCGGCGGCATCTTTATGTTGGGCAGTGAAGGAAATCTCTCTTATACCGTCCTGCGCGAGGAAAAACCCGTCCTGGATTTCGGCGCAATGGGCATGAAGACCGAGATTGGCGATTTCTCCGAGGGCTTGGAATTTGTATCGGTTTCCGATGCGACGACCGTGGACGAGACCTATTCGGTCAATTCCCATAAGAAGGCCGAGTACCGCAACCACTATACAGAGCGCACGATTACCTTTATGAAGGACGGCGTGCAATTTGACGTTGTAGTTCGCGCATATGACGACGGCTTGGCGTTCCGCTATGTCATCCATGGGCCGGAGGGCGAGTCCTATGCGGTCGAGGATGAAGCGACGACGTTTGAGCTCCCCGCAGGGTCCAACGTTTGGGCAATGGCCTATGGCAGCGGCGCTTATTCCTATGAGTCGCATTTCTTTAAATATACGGCAGAGTCGGTCAGCGGCAACCAGACGATCCCGATGCTGTATGAGACCCCGGACGGCACCTTCGGCATGATTTCCGAGGCTGTGTTGACCGGCTATATGGGTTCCATGGTTGTGGCGCAGGACGGAGAGCTGAAAGTTTCCGCAACGCCGTTGCAGAGCACGGACCCGACCGTAGAGGGAACGTTTGCATTCCCGTGGCGCTTTACCGTTGTTGGCACCTTGGGCGACATCAACGAGAACACCATGACCGAAAACCTCAGCCCCGCTCCGGCAGAGGGCGATTACAGCTGGGCAGAGCCGGGCGTTTGCTCCTGGACTTGGCTGGTTGGCGGCGCAGGCATGCAGTCCAATCCGGATCAGATCAAGAAATATATCGACTTTGCATCCGAGATGGGCTGGAAGTACTTCATCATGGACGAAGGCTGGCAGCCGCGTTCGAACCAGGGCGACGGTACCCGTTACTTTGGTGAGTACGGTTGGATTGAAGATGTCATTAAATATGCAAACGAAAAGGGCGTCGGCCTGATCGCATGGGTACACGTCGACGACTTGAATACAGCGGAAAAACGCGCACAGCGTTTGGACCGTTGGGCAGAGCTCGGCATCAAGGGCATCAAGGTTGACTTCTTTGACCGCGAGACCGACGAACGTGTCCAGCTGATGGAAGACGTCTATGCAGACTGTGAGAGACTGCACCTGGTTACGAATGTCCACGGCGCGAACAAGCCGACCGGTGAAGTCCGCACCCACCCGGGCATCCTGACCCGCGAGGGCATCTATGGACAGGAAATGGGCGACCTGAGGGCAGAGCAGTACACGATTTTGCCGTTTACCCGCAATGCCGTTGGCCCGGCCGACGTAACGGAGACGGTCTATCCGAGAGGCGGCTCCACCACTTCCGGTTTCCAAGTAGCGTTGTCCGTCCTGATTACCAGCGGCATGCACTGCTTGGCCAGCAGCGTGGAAGATTATCAGAGCAGCCCGGCACTCTCCTTCTATAAGGACTTCCCGTCCGTTTGGGACGATACGCATTTCATCGACGGCTATCCGGGCGAGTTTACCGAATTGGCACGCCGCAGCGGGGACAAGTGGTATGCCTGCGCGATTACTGACGAAGCGCGCGACGCAGAATTCAAGCTCGATTTCCTGGACGACGGCGAATATTATGCGATGGTCTATGCGGATGACGGCACGAGCAACCGTGGCCTGAAGCTCGAAATCGAGAAGGTCACGAAGGACGACACCCTCACCGTTCCGATGAAGGACGGCGGCGGCTGCGCAGTCATCTTCACAAAAGAAAAGCCCTCCGCGGCAGAAACCATCGAATTTGCAGAGCATGAATTGACTCTGGAGCGCAATACCAGCACCACGTTGGATGTGACCATTACGCCGGAAGAGCCGCTGATCCCCAGCCTGGTTTGGGAATCCAGCGACCCGTCGGTTGCGACGGTGGACGATAGCGGCAATATCACCGCTCTGCGTCCCGGCACGGCAGTCATCACAGCTACCTCCCCGGTGGACGATTCCGTATCGGATTCCTGCACCGTGACGGTTGAGATGGAGAAATATACCCTGGACCGCAACACCTGGACCATCGAGCGCGAGAGCAGCGAGAACATCTCCTTCCCGAGCGAAACGTCCATGATCCAGAATTCGCAGTCCGGCGACGTTGACGGCAATGCGGATAGCAGCGCGTGGCCGAAGAACATGGTGCTCTTCCCGATGAAGGACGAAGACTTCACGGCCACTGTAAAGGTGAGCGGCGGCTTGGATACCGCTTTCCAGACCGTAGCACTGACCGCGTTTGCGAACAGCAACAATGCTGCTTCGGTCATGAGAAGATACCACAGCAACTTTGGCGGCAACGTCTTTGAGTTTATGCGCTATCAGAACGGCTATAGCGAGCCCTATGTGGCGGACACCAATCCGTCTGAAGATGCATACTTGAAGCTGGAAAGAAACGGCAACATCTTCAAGGGCTATTATAGCTATGACGGCCAAGAGTGGGTGCAGATTGCAGAGCAGGATTGCACGCAGCTCCTGAGCCAGGACAACGTCATGCTCGGTGTATACACCGGCAACGGCGCTGGTAACAACAACAGCATCCAGATCACAATCGAAGACTTCACCTATAACGACGAGCTGATCCCGTTCGCTGTGAGCACCGAGACCACGATTACAGACGTAGAGCCTGTAGCGCTGGGCGAAGTCTATGCGGGCACTGCATTTGAAGACCTGCAGCTGCCGAGCACCGTTAAGGTGACCTTGCTCAATGGCACCGAGGCAGAGCTGCCTGTCACATGGGCAGCAGGCGACTACGACGGCGATACGCTGGATACCTACACGCTGGAAGGCACCATTACTTTGGAGAACGGTGCATTGAATGTGATGGATCTGAAGGCAACGGCAACCGTCACGGTAGTAGAGGCGCCGGTAGAGGACAACACGATCACGGCAACCTATAACAACAAGGACGTCACCCTGTCGGTGGACGGCGAACCGCAGAAGATCGCAGACCTGCTCGGCAAACTCGAGATGAAGGATGTTACGACCGGTTCGAATGTCGAACTGACCTTTGCACCGCGCGTGGAAGGCAAGAACTTCCGCTCCGTGAGCATCGACGGCGCAGAGCCGGAGCTCATCAGCGGCGATTCCTACACTTACACGGTTCCGATGGAAGGCGACGGCGTTGTTCTGGACTTCGTATTCGAAGTGACCGATAAGCGCATCCTCGAAGAGACTTACAACTACGCGAAGACCTATGTGGACGACGGCACCGTCGATTCGCTGGTCACCGCAGCGAAGGAAGCCTTCATGGAGGCTTATGAGGCAGCGGCAGCGGTATTGGACGACGACACGGCGACCCAGGCGCAGATCGATGCGGCTTGGAATGACCTGCTGAACGTCATCCACTATCTGGACTTCCAGGCGGGCGACGCAAGCGCGCTGGAAGAGCTGTATAACATTTTGAGCGGCCTGGTGGAAGACGACTTCACGAGCGACAGCTGGGCGGCATTTGAAGAAGCAATGACGCAGGCAGCGGAAGTTATTGCAGACGACGAGCCGCTGGAAGCGGACGTCACGAAGGCCTATGAAGACCTGCTGAACGCAGCGGAGGGCTTGGTGCGTGCATCCGACCTGAGCAGCCTGAACGACTTGATCGAGAAGGCGGAAGAAGTAGCGGCGGAGATCGCAGAGGGCAAGTACCTGCCGGACGGCCAGGAAGCTTTCCAGGCGGCATTGGATGCAGCAAAGGCGCTGACGAAGGACGACGCGCAGGCGACGATCAACGAAGCGGCACAGACGCTGACCGAGGCCATGGCGGCGCTGCGCAAGAAGGCAGATAAGAGCGAGCTGGAAGCAATCCTGAATGAGCTCGAAGCACTGGACGCTTCCGATTACACAGCGACGAGCTATGCAGCGGTTGCAGCTTCCATTGCAAACCTGAAGACCCTGCTGGCGGACGAGACTCTCGACGCAGAAGAGGGCCAGGCGGTTGTGGACAACGCGGTCGCACAGGCGCGCGCGGCAAAGGCCAACCTGGTTGAAGTGAGCAACGGTGGTTCGAACTCCGGCAGCTCCAGCAATGGCAGCACGTCCGCAAACGTTGGCAATGCATATGGCGCTTCCGGTGTTGTGGCAGCAGGCCAGAATGTATCGGCTGTGAGCGCATATGTCCGCAGCGACACGACGGTCAACTTCACGCTGAAGCATGGCCAGGCGTATTGCTTCAAGATGACGGTTGTCAACGGCAACGCTATGACGCCGAGCTTCACGGTCGGCAACGGCGATGTGCTGAAGACGCAGTTCGTGGCGAAGATCGGCAACGACTACTATTACAGAGTCTATGCGATCGGCACGCCGGGCCAGAGCACGGGCGTTTATACCACCCTGCCGGGCCAGAACGCCGTCAAGCATTGCACGGTAACGATTGGCTAATCGAAAATAAAAGGGAAGGCTTTTCCCTAATAAACAGCAAGGACCCAATCCTGGAAGCTCCCGGGATTGGGTCCTTCTGTATTTGATACTTCTATTTCTCACATGTGGTGCTGCGGAGCTGTGTGTTTTGCCTTTATGAAACAATTTTTCGACTGCCTCTGTAGGGTTTTCCCTGTGGAGCGGAAAACAAACTCCTCACAGTTTGCTTCCGTAGGGAACGCCGTAGGCGCGAGAGGCACTGTGCGCCCGCCGTAGGCGCGGATGACGCTGTGCGTCCGATTGGCTAATCTAAAATAAAAGGAAAGTTTTTTCCTTATGAACAAAGAGGCCCCTGTCTTGGGATATCCTAGGGCGGGGCCTTTCTGCCTATGGCCGGAATAAGAGCGGTGTGAGGAAGGTTTGGAAAGGCTGTATTTGTAAGATGCTTTCCGCTTTTCAAAAAGGGCCAGGGGTGTTTTTGTGTACGCAATTGGCACAATGGTTCCTGGAAAATAAGACGGTATTTCATTTGACTCATTCAATTACAGATTTGATACTGTTCAATTTGCGTAGAAGATGCTATAATAACAAAGATATAGACGGACAATTTAGAACTATTTTTAACAAACCCTTCAAAATTTAGTGATAAACATCCATATATTCGTGGGTGGGCAAGGGATTCGTTCCCAAGCAAGATCGATAGAAAGGTTCGCGTTTAATCGAAAAAGGGGGCGGTGAGTTGTCTCATAAATTGCGCATATGGTGCGCAGCGGTTGCCGTGGCACTGGCCATTTCGCTGCTTTTTTCAGGCTGTTCTCTTTCAGCTCTGGACGCCCAGTCGCTGATGCGCCCTCCGCGTCCTACGGGGGAGCGCGCACAAATCCACGACGAACTGGAAAAATCGGCGGGCGCAAACCCTACTTTAAAATACCCCAGCAGGGGGGAATACCGCTCTGCAATTATTATGCATAGCCTTGTTAGCGCAGGGCAGGAAGATGCCATTGCATTCTATCAGAAAAAAGGCGACAGTGCTGGAATCAATGTCATGTTTATCCATAAAACAGAAGATGGCTGGAAGGCGGTTGGGGATTTTAATAACCCGGCCACTACAGTGGATAAAGTCTGTTTTGGCGATATAAACGGCGATGGGCACGACGAGGCGGTGATCGGTTGGGGAAGTAACCTCAATAACTCGACGACCATTTGCGTGTACTATTATGAAAACGGAAAAATGTGCGAGCTCAAACTGGAGCAGTCGTACACAGAAATGGTGGTTATGGATTTTGACGATGACCACAGCGATGAAATATTTACCGCGAGTGTAACGGTCGGCGACCAACCTGCGATCGCCCGGTTGTTGCGGGTCCGGGACGACCAGTTGGAGATCATCGGTTCCGCCAATCTGGATACGACCGTAACCAGCTATGCCTCCACTACGGCAGGAATCATCAGTGAATCCGGGAACTTGAAAGGCGTTGTATTGGATGGCCGAAAGAGCGCCGATACCTTGGTAACCGAGATGCTGTATTGGGACAAGGAGGCTTCTACCTTGCAATCCCCCTTCTATGACAGCAATGCGCAGACGTCAAACTATACCCAGCGTAGGACACATGCGGTGTCGCAGACGATTGGGGATAGCAAGATTATTGAAATCCCCATTGTGACGCCGATGCCTGGTTATACGACGGATAACGCTCCGGATGAAACAAATTATTTGACGAATTGGCATCGCTTTGATGAGCGCGAAGGGACCTTGGTCCGAAGCGCTTCTATGGTAATGGATTACACCGATGGGTATTCCTTCCTAGTGCCGGACATGTGGCGGGGGAAAGTCAGCACACAGATGGACCCTTCCACGCGGACACTGACTTTCTATGAGTGGGTGGTTGCGGATGAAACCACCGGTTCCGGCGCGATGGGGGCGGCATTGCTGCGCCTACATGTCTTTACAAAGGACAGTTGGGAACGCCAGGAGGGGACGGATGGGTATTACCAGCTTGTGGACAACAACAATTTGGTGTTTGCCGCAGCAATCCCCACGCCGGATAATGCGCTGTCCCTCACAATCAATGATATCAAAAATGGATTTGAGCTGATCCGTCAGGAATAAGATAAAAATATGGGAGTTGTTGAGAGAGGTCCCAGCAAGGTTCACATGGGGAATGGGCGTGGGACGGACGTTTAAAAGTTCAGTAGGAAAGGGTGTACTGCCGTGAAAAAAGTATTGGTTGCAGAGGATGAACAGGCCATCCGCGAATTTGTTGTGATTAATCTGAAACGTGCCGGATACGAGCCATATGAGGCTTCCAATGGGGAGGAAGCGCTGGAAATCTATGAACGGGAGGGCAAGGATTTTGACGTTGCCATCCTGGACATCATGATGCCCGGAAAGTACGACGGCCTGGCCGTCTGCAAAGAGCTGCGCAAGCAGAGCGGCTCGATCGGGATTATCATGCTTACCGCGCGGACACAGGAGATGGACAAAGTCAGCGGCCTGATGATGGGCGCGGACGACTATGTGACGAAGCCGTTCAGCCCGTCGGAATTGGTGGCGCGTGTGGATGCGGTCTACCGCCGGGTTGCTTTGGCGCAGATGCGCGATGAAAACAATTTTAAAGAGGAGATCCGGTCCGGGGATTTTGCGCTCAACCTGCGCAACCGCACCTTGATGAAGCGCGGCGCGCCCATTGAGCTGACGCAGGTGGAGTTTCAGATCATGGAATACTTTTTCTCCAATCCGGGGACCGCTCTGGACCGTTCCGCGATTTTGAAGCATGTGTGGGGGGAAGCCTACTATGGAGAAGAGAAGATTGTGGACGTCAATATACGCCGCCTGCGCATGAAGGTGGAGGACGAACCCAGTAACCCAAAGCATATCGTGACGGTCTGGGGACTCGGCTATAAATGGGAGGCATAAATTTAGAGAGGAATCCATAGGAAAGGAGGAAAACCCGCATGGTGGTAAAGGGAATTACAAAACGCTGGCTTTTGAACAGCCTTGGTGTTATACTGATCTTGATCGTCGCGCTGGTTTTCAGCCTTTCGTATGCCATACAAAATTATATTTATTATGGGATTCAACAGGCGATCAACGGCCGCGCAGGGGAATTGACCAATGTTTTCTCCGATTACGGGCAACGTTCTTCGCAGGACTTCCTCACGGCCGCGCGAAATTATGTGGAGAATTTCCCCAACAAGGAAAGCATGGAGTTGATGGTGTTCAATTCCGAGGGGCATATCATCACAACGTCCATTGGGTTTGCGCCGGATCAAAGCCAGCCCATGCCGGATTACCAGCAGGCATTGGCCGATGCGAATGGGTATGGCACATGGACCGGGCGCTTGACCAGCGGGGAAAAGGTGATGGCTGTCACGCGGGTGATCCACAACGACGCCGGCAGCGTGGTGGGCGGCGTCCGGTACGTTGTTTCGCTGGAGGAAGCGGATAAGCAGATCGGTATGGTGGTAGGGATTCTGATCCTGGCGGGCGTCGTGATCCTGCTTTTTATTTCCACTTCGAGTTACTATTTTATGAAGTCCATCCTCACGCCGATCAAGGAGATTGGCGCGACCGCGCGGCGGATCGCACAGGGCGATTTCAAAGCGCGCATTGAAAAATCCAACGACGATGAGATCGGCCAGCTGTGCGACACCATCAACGACATGGCGGTGGAGCTGGGCGCGGCGGAAAAGATGAAAAATGATTTCATCTCCTCCGTCTCCCACGAGCTGCGCACGCCGTTGACTGCCATCAAGGGCTGGGCAGAGACGATGCAGGGCGGCGGTATGGACGACGAAACCTTCGACAAGGGCATGAGCGTCATCATCCGGGAATCCGAACGGCTGTCCGGCATTGTGGAGGAGCTGCTCGACTTTTCGCGTATGCAGAGCGGCCGCATGACCCTGACAATGGACAAAATCGACATTCTTGCCGAGTTGGGCGAAGCGGTCTATATGTTCAGCGAGCGCGCAAAATCCGAACACAAGTATCTGCTATATGAAGAGCCGCGGATGCTTTCCCCGGTCTTGGGGGACATCAACCGTTTGCGGCAGGTATTTGTCAATATCCTGGACAATGCGTTAAAATATACAGGCGAGGGCGGGACCATCAGCGTGGTTGCCTCCGAGGAGAACGGCTACATCCGGGTCGCCATCAGCGACAACGGCTGCGGTATCCCGCCGGAGCACCTGCCCAACGTGAAAAAGAAGTTTTATAAGGCGAACCAGACCGTCCGGGGTTCCGGGATTGGGCTGGCACTCGCCGACGAGATCATGCGGCTGCATTCCGGCAGCCTGGAAATTGAAAGCCACGAGAATGTGGGGACTGTGGTAACCATCCGGATCCCTGCATTCCTCGAAAAGGCGCCGGACGCCGCGCAGGACACAGAAAGGATATCCGAATAGAATGGCTAGAGAAAAGACAAAACGTATTACTTCCATCGGCGGACAGGCACTGATCGAGGGCATCATGATGCGCGGGCCGAAGCGCACCGAAATTTCTGTGCGCATGCCGGATGGCACCATTTCTTCTGAAACCCTGGAGACGGACGGCCTGGGGAAGAAGTACAAAATTTTCCGGCTCCCGATTTTCCGCGGGATAGCGGCTTTTATCGATTCCCTTTCCACAGGCTTTAAGGCGCTGAATATCTCCGCAGAGAAGTCTGGGATGGCTGAGGAAGAGGGGGAACCCTCCAAGTTTGACCAGTGGATGGAGCGGGTGTTTGGCGATAAGCTGATGAACGCCATTATGGCGGTGGGCACGGTCCTGGGCCTGCTCTTGGCCATTGTGCTGTTTTTCTTTTTGCCGACCTGGCTGTTTAATGTGTGCGAGCAATACCTCTTTGGAACGGGGATTGAAGCATGGCGCTCCATCATTGAGGGCGCGATGCGCATCGGTATTTTTGTGGCGTATATCGCCATTGTAGCGCATATGTCGGAGATTAAGCGCGTGTTTGAGTATCACGGCGCGGAACATAAGACCATTTTCTGCTATGAAAATGAAGAAGAGCTGACCGTTGAAAACGTGCGGCATCACAGCCGCTTCCATCCGCGCTGCGGTACGAGCTTTATGATTATCATGCTGCTGCTGGGGGTCATCATCGGGTTCTTCATCCCGTTCACAAACCCCATCCTGCGCACATTGGTCAAATTGCTTTGTATTCCGGTGGTGGTGGGCATCGGCTATGAGCTTATCCGTATCTGTGGGCGTTATGACAACCTTGCCACGCGCATCATTTCGGCCCCCGGCCTCTGGATGCAGCGGCTGACAGTCAAGGAACCGGACGACAGCATGATCGAAGTGGCGATTGAGGCGATGAAGGCGGTCATCCCGGAGGACGGGACGGATCTGCAATGCCCGTTACAGGCCAAGCAGCCAAAGGAGAAAACGGCATGACGCTGCGGCAAACGTATCAAAAGGGAAAGATGCTTTTAGAAAAGGCAGGGATTGAAACCCCTGCCTTTGATGCTGTCTGCCTGTTTGAAAAGGTCTTTGGTATGGATCGCCAAAAGCTGATGATCCATGGGATGGAACCGGCGGAAGAAGCGCACGCGGCCGCATATTGGGAGCTTTGTGAAATGCGGGCGCAGGGGCGGCCGTTGCAGTACATCCTTGGCGAGTGGCCGTTCATGGATTTTACGCTTTGCGTGGGAGAAGGCGTTCTGGTGCCGCGCGAGGAGACGGAGTTGCTGGTGTATACAGCGGCGGAACGGCTCCGTGTGGGCAGCGGCGCGAAAGGGCCTTGGAAAGGGATCGACCTCTGCGGCGGAAGCGGCGCAGTGGCGATCGGGCTTGCATCCCTGCTCCCAGGGTTAGAGATATCCTGCGCAGAGCTCTATGCGGATGCTTTCCGGTTTTTGGAGGCCAATGTCCGCCGGCTGGCAAGCAAGGCCGTCCATCCGGTCCGATTAGATGTCTTGTCGCCGGAATCGGCCGCACCGTTTTCCGGGCTAGATCTCGTGGTGTCAAACCCCCCTTACGTGGAGGCGGGGGTGATTGCGGGACTACAAAAAGAGGTGCAGCAGGAACCGCGCACAGCCCTGGACGGCGGGGAAGATGGGCTGGTGTTCTACCGGGCGATTGCGCAGCTATGGGTCCCGCGTTTGAAGCCCGGCGGCGTTGCCGCTGTGGAGATCGGGGAAGAACAGGCGCAGGCCGTGACGGAATTGTTCCAAGAGGCGGGTGTGCGGGAAATCGAAGTGCGCAAGGATTTTAACGGGTTGGACCGCGTGGTCGTAGGATGTTTTTATCCGGGGCCATGAGAGGGGAAGGCCCTGGCAGATGAAATGCCAAACGAAAAGGGTCCCAGGGATTGACTTTTTCCAATAGGAGGAGTATACTCAATTCAATTGAATAGGATCTTCAGGGCGGGGTGCAATTCCCCACCGGTGGTATAGCCCACGAGCCGCATGGCATGATTCGGTGAAACTCCGAAGCCGACCGTATAGTCTGGATGAAAGAAGATCGTGTATGGCAGAATAAAAACGTCTCTGCACGCATGGATTTGCTCTGGAATGTTGGATTCCAGAGCTTTTTTATGTTCTGTGGCCAGAAGCCCCCTGCCATTTCAGGATGCCTTGAACGACCGTTCAAGGCATTTTTCTTTTTTTCGGAGGTGAAAGATGGAAGATCAAGATTATATGCGCTTGGCCCTGGAACTGGCGAAGCGGGGATGCGGCTGGACGAACCCCAACCCCATGGTAGGGGCAGTCCTTGTAAAGCATGGCCGTATCATTGGACAGGGATACCATACGCGCTATGGAGAGCTCCATGCGGAGAGGGAGGCTTTGAAGGCCTGCACGGAATCGCCGGAGGGCGCAACCATGTATGTTACGTTGGAACCCTGCTGCCATCATGGGAAGCAGCCTCCCTGTACCGATGCAATCCTGGAGGCCGGGATTGCCCGCGTGGTGGTCGGTTCGGAAGACCCCAATCCGTTGGTAGCGGGGAAAGGCCTGGAGCGGTTGCGTGTCCAAGGGGTGGAGGTGGCCACCGGCGTCCTGCGGGATGCTTGTGACGCGCTCAACCAAGTGTTTTTCCACTTTATCCAGACCCGGCGCCCTTATGTGGTGATGAAATACGCGATGACGATGGACGGAAAGATCGCCACACGGACCGGCGCTTCCCAATGGATCACCGGCGAAGCGGCCAGGCGGCGTGTCCATCAGGATAGGCACCGGTATGCGGCAGTTCTGGCAGGAATCGGCACTGTCCTCGCGGATGACCCTTTGCTGACCTGCCGGCTGGAGGGAGGAAAGAACCCCATCCGGGTTCTCTGTGATACCCATTTACGGATACCGCTGCACAGCCAAATTGTACGCACCGCCAGGGAAGTCCCCACCATTTTGGCCGCAGTCTCCCCGGAGCCGGGGAGGAAGGCAGCGCTGGAGGACGCTGGCTGCCGGGTTTGGACCCTTCCGGAGCGGGAGGGCCGGGTGGATCTGCGTGCATTGATGGAGAGGCTTGGAGAGGAAAACATCGATAGCCTTCTGCTGGAAGGGGGCGGCGCGCTGAATTGGGCGGCGCTGGAGCAGGGGATTGTCCAAAAGATTCAAGCTTATATCGCCCCGAAGATCTTCGGCGGTGCGGCCGCCAAGACACCGGTGGCGGGCATAGGGGTTGAACTGCCCTCCCAGGCGGTCCGGCTGAAAAATACGGTGGTTGTCCAACTTGGAAAGGACTTTTTGCTGGAAAGCGAGGTGGACGGCAATGTTTACGGGGATTGTTGAAGAAATTGGGACGGTCCGCGCGGTCCGGCGCGGCGCGCATTCCTCTGTATTATCGATTGGGGCTGTCCGAATCCAGAACGGTCTAAAAATTGGCGACAGTGTTGCGGTAAACGGCGTATGCCTGACGGTCTGTTCAAAGGACTCCGGAGGGTTTACAGCGGATGTGATGCACGAGACGCTCAACCGCTCTTCCCTGGGATGCCTCTCCGTGGGCAGCCGCGTAAACCTCGAGCGTGCAATGGCGGCGGACGGGCGGTTCGGCGGTCACATTGTATCGGGACATATCGACGGGGTAGGCTGTATCCGAGCCCTCCAGAGGGATGACAACGCCCTTTGGTATACGGTGGAGGCAGCCCCGCAGGTTCTACGGTATATCGTTGAGAAGGGATCGATCGCTATGGACGGGATCAGCCTAACGGTCGCTTCTGTTTCAGAGACGGATTTTTCGGTCTCTGTTATTCCACATACGGCCAGCGCCACCATATTGGGAGAGAAACGGCCGGGCGATCCGGTCAACCTGGAGACGGATGTAATTGGAAAATATGTGGAGAAGTTTTTGTGCGCATCGAAGGAGGCGCCTACATCCAGGGGCGTCACCTTGGAATTTCTGGCGCAAAACGGATTTTAAGGAGGAATTTCCATGTTTCAATATGATTCGATTGAAGACGCATTGGAGGCGCTGCGGCAGGGACACTTGATCTTGTGTACCGACGACCCCGACCGGGAGAACGAAGGCGATCTCATCTGTGCAGCCCAGTTTGCAACCACTGGGAACATCAATTTTATGGCCACCCATGCCAAGGGGCTGATCTGTATGCCCATGTCGGCCGCATATGTCCAAAAGCTCCGGCTCCCGCAGATGGTGGCCGACAATACGGATAACCATGAGACGGCGTTTACCGTCTCCATCGACCATGTATCCACAACCACCGGTATCTCCGCTGCAGAGCGCTCCATCACCGCGATGAAATGCGTTGAAGAAGGGGCACGTCCGGAGGATTTCCGGCGCCCCGGCCATATGTTTCCCCTTCTGGCAAAGCCGAACGGCGTTTTGGAACGCAACGGCCACACAGAAGCGACGGTCGATTTGCTGCGGCTGGCCGGTTTGAAGGAATGCGGCCTGTGCTGCGAGATCATGCGGGAAGACGGCACCATGATGCGCGCCACGGAACTCCAGCAGAAGGCGCAGGAATGGGGCTTGAAGTTCATCACCATCCGAGATCTGCAAAATTACCGCAAACGTCATGAAAAGCTGGTAGAACAGGTGGCTGTGGCACGCTTGCCAACCAAATATGGGGAATTCACCGCCTATGGCTACCGCAACAAGCTGAATGGGGAACACCATGTTGCTTTGGTCAAGGGGGACATAGGGGATGGACAGAGGCTGCTGTGCCGCGTTCACTCCGAATGCTTGACGGGGGATTGCTTCGGCTCACTCCGGTGCGACTGTGGCCAGCAATTGGCGTCGGCGATGCGGCAGATTGAGAAAGAGGGACGGGGGATTCTGCTGTATATGCGGCAGGAAGGCCGTGGAATCGGTTTGCTCAACAAACTGAAGGCCTATACGCTTCAAGACCAAGGCATGGATACCCTGGAGGCAAACCTCGCCCTGGGTTTTCCTGGAGATCTGCGGGAGTATTTTATCGGTGCGCAGATTCTGCGGGACTTGGGGGCAAAGACCTTACGGCTCCTGACAAACAACCCGGATAAGATCTACCAATTGTGGGACTTTGGGATGGAGATTGTAGAGCGAATCCCCATCCAGATGGAGGCAAATCCGGAGGACCTGTTCTATTTGCAGACAAAGCAGCACCGCATGGGCCACATTTTACATTATGAAACCGATGTATCCAGTGAAGGAGGAACAACCTTATGAAGATTTACGAAGGAAAACTGGTTGCGCAAGGGATGCGTGTGGGAATTGTAGCTTCCCGTTTCAATGAGTTTATCGTTTCTAAGCTGCTCAGCGGCTGTGAAGACGCCCTGCTGCGCCACGGCGTGCTGGGCGATGCGATTTCTGTCGCATGGGTGCCGGGTGCGTTTGAAATCCCTGTGGTTGCCAGCCAAATGGCAAAGAGCGGGCAGTACGATGCGGTAATTGCGCTGGGCGCTGTGATCCGGGGCGCCACCAGCCACTACGACTATGTTTGTAACGAGGTCTCCAAGGGGATTGCGCATGTGTCGCTGGAGAGCGGCGTCCCGGTTATGTTCGGCGTTTTGACGACGGATACCATCGAGCAGGCGATCGAGCGTGCAGGGACGAAAGCGGGCAATAAGGGAGCGGAATGTGCGCAAGGGGCCATTGAAATGGTAAACCTACTGCGCACCTTAAAACGTGCAGACTGATCCCCGGCGTTTTGCTTGAAAGGCGCCCCCTGCCAAAAGATAGAAGGTTTGCAAGAAACTTTGTTCGAAATTTGTCCCCATCCATTGCTTTTCTTTCAAAAATACGATATAATAATGCAAGTTATTTTATGACTTGTCACTTCGAGACGCCGGAACTTCTTCCGGCGTTTTTCCAATCAAAAGACCGGAGGGAATCAAATGGCCATGGACAAAAGCCGCGGCGCGGCTGCGGGAAAAACGATGGATAAAAAGGCAGCGTTGGAGACAGCGCTGGCGCAGATCGAAAAGCAGTTTGGCAAGGGCGCGGTGATGCGTCTGGGCCAGAACGAGGCCATGCATGTGGAGGCGATCCCCACCGGTTCGCTTTCCCTGGATCTGGCGCTCGGGATCGGCGGGCTGCCGCGCGGCCGTATCGTCGAGATCTACGGCCCGGAGAGTTCCGGCAAAACCACGCTGGCCCTGCATTGCATCGCGGAGGGGCAGAAGAACGGCGGCAATGCGGCATTCATCGACGTGGAGCACGCCCTCGACCCGGTGTATGCCCGCGCGTTGGGCGTGGACGTGGACGGCCTGCTTGTTTCCCAGCCGGATACCGGCGAACAGGCGTTGGAGATCACGGAGGCGCTGGTGCGTTCCGGCGCAATCGACGTGATTGTGGTCGACTCGGTGGCGGCGTTGGTTCCGCGCGCGGAGATCGAGGGCGAGATGGGCGATTCCCACGTGGGACTACAGGCGCGCTTGATGAGCCAGGCGCTGCGCAAGCTGGCGGGTGCGATTTCCAAATCCAACTGCGTGGCGATCTTCATCAACCAGCTCCGCGAAAAGGTGGGCGTGATGTACGGCAACCCGGAGGTCACCCCCGGCGGCCGCGCCTTGAAGTTCTATTCCTCGGTGCGCATCGACATCCGCCGCATTGAGACGCTCAAGAACGGCACGGAACAGGTTGGGGCACGCACCCGTGCGCGCGTGGTAAAGAATAAGATTGCGCCGCCATTCCGTGAGGCGGAATTCGACGTGATGTACGGCCGCGGCATTTCGCGCGAGGGCGAGCTGCTCGACCTTGCCGTCAAGCTGGATATCGTGCAGAAGAGCGGCGCCTGGTTCTCATATAAGCAGGAGCGCCTGGGGCAGGGCCGCGACAATGTCAAAACGCTGTTTGCCACCAATAAGGAACTGGCGGACGAAATCGAACAGCAGGTTCGCGCAAATGTCGGGAAACTCTATGCCAAGTCGGCGGTACCCATGCCGAACGCTTCCCCAGCGAAACCGCTGGAGATCCCCGCGCCTGCGGCGGAGGAGGCAAAACCGGCCTCCCGCGCAGCGGCTGCGAAAATCGACATAGAGGCCGACGACGTCGAATAGACATGAATCATAAAAGGATGGGAATGCTTTGTTAGTTACCGCATTGGAGCCGCGGCGGAAACGCCTGACGGCCCTGTTCCTGGATGGGGAGCTCGCCGCAAAGCTGGACGCGGAGACCCTGTTGCAATCCGGCCTGCGGATTGGGATGGAGCTCGACGACGAAGAGCTGTACCGGCTAATCCAGCGGAGCGACGCACACCGCGCGCAGGAGAAGGCGCTCTACCTGTTGGAGCACCGCAGCCACTCCAAAAAGGAACTGGCGGATAAGATTTCCCGGACGGCGGGGCGCGAGGCAGCGGAACGCGCTGCGGAGCGCATGGAAGAGCTCGGCCTGGTCAACGACGCGCAATATGCGCGCAATTTGGCGGAAGAGCTGCTGCAGCGCAAGCGGTTTGCGGCGCGCCGTGCGGAATATGAGCTCTTGCAAAAGGGGATCGACCGCGCGCTCGCCCAGGAAATTGTGGAAGAGCTCGCCCCAGAGCCGGAGGAATCGCTCCGGTTCCTGCTGGAACGGAAGTATCAGAGGTCCCTTTCCGATGAAAAAGGGCGCCGCCGCGTGTTTGCTGCGCTGCAGCGGCTTGGTTACAGCGGCGAGGACATCCGCACAGCGCTGCGGGACTATATCGACTACGAAAATGAGGATTGAAGAATGGCATCTGTTGGAATGATCAGCCTCGGCTGTGAAAAGAACCGGGTGGACGCGGAGATGATGATGGCGCGTCTGCAAAAGGCAGGATATGAATTGGTGGACGACGCCTCCTGTGCGGATGTGGCGATTGTGAACACCTGCGGCTTTATCGAGGCGGCCAAGAAGGAGTCCATCGGGGAGATTTTAGAGCTCGGCAAGCAGAAGGCGGCCGGGCAAATCAAAGCGATCGTGGTCACCGGCTGCATGGCGGAGCGCTATCAGCAGGAGATCCGCAAGGAGCTGCCCGAGGCCGATGCGGTCTGTGGGATTGGAGCGGACGCCGACATTGTGGAAGTGGTGGACCGCACCCTGCGTGGCGAGCATCCGGAGCTGTTCCCCGAAAAGACGCTCCTGCCCCTGTGCGGGGAGCGCGTCCATTCGACGCCGCTCTACTCATCCTATATCAAGATCGCGGAGGGCTGCGACAACCGCTGTTCCTATTGTGCGATCCCATTGATCCGCGGGCCGTACCGCTCCCGCCCGATGGAGAGCATTCTGGAGGAAGCGAAGGCATTGGCGGAAAGCGGGACAAAGGAACTGATCGTCATCGCGCAGGATACCACCCGCTACGGGCGCGACCTATACAAGAAATGGATGCTGCCGGAGCTGTTACATAAGTTGGGCACCGTGGACGGCGTGGAGTGGATCCGGCTGCTGTATTGCTATCCGGACTTCATGACGGAAGAACTGATGGATACGATTGCGCAGGAGCCAAAAATTGTCAAATACGTCGACCTCCCGCTTCAGCATTGCAGCGGGCCGGTGCTCCGGGCCATGCGCCGCTTTGGGGACCGCGAAACACTCACGGCGCTGATCGGGAAGATGCGCGAGCGAATCCCCGGCCTGGTCCTGCGCACCACCGTGATTGCAGGCTTCCCCGGCGAGACGGAGGAGGACTTCGCGGAATTGTGTGATTTTATCAAAGAAATCCGCTTTGAACGGCTGGGCTGCTTTGCCTATTCGCAGGAGGAGGATACCCCCGCCGCCGAGATGGAGAACCAGATCGAAGAAGAAGAGAAACGCCGCCGCGCCGGCCGTGTGATGGAGACCCAGATGGGGATTATGCAGGATTGGGGCGAGGCACAGGTTGGCAGGGTGTTTGACGTGCTCACCGAAGGCTTCGATGAGGAGACGCAGTGCTGGTTTGGCCGCAGCTATGCGGATGCACCGGAGATTGACGGCAGGGTCTATTTCACGGCCGCAGACGCGCCCGCCCCGGGACAGTTTGTGCGGGTGCGCATCACCGCGTGTACGGACTGCGACCTGATGGGCGAAGCGGAATAGCGCGCCCCGTGGAGGTATCGATATGAACTTGCCCAATAAACTGACGGTATTGCGCATGGCGATGGTGCCGTTTTTCGTTGGAGCTCTGTTGTGGCAGGAGCTGCCGCACAACTGCTTGATCGCATTGCTCCTATTTCTTGCAGCGTCCTATACGGATCACTTAGATGGAAAGATCGCCAGAAGCCGGAACCTGATTACCAACTTCGGGAAATTCATGGACCCGTTGGCGGATAAGATCTTGGTGATTTCCGCCCTGGTTTGTTTTGTGAGCTTGGGGCTGATCAACCCCTGGTGGGTGCTGATTATCATTGCGCGTGAATTCCTGGTGACTTCCCTGCGGCTGGTTGCCGCGGACGAGGGTGTGGTGATCGCGGCGAACAAATGGGGAAAGGTCAAGACGGTCAGCCAGATCATTGCCATCGCATTGATCTTGGCGATGCAGTATGCACAGGAGCTGATCGCTGCGGGAACCCTTTCCGCTTTCTCGGTGGGAGGCGTACCGGGCGGGATGGTTTTCCTGTGGATCGGGGAAGCGCTCATGGCGGTTACCGTGTTTTTTACGGTACTCTCCGGAGGAATCTATTTAAAACAGAATTGGAAGGTAATCGGCAATTCGAAATAAGGAAAACAAAAGGCCGCGGACGCACTTGTTGCATTCCGTGGCCTTTTACGTTTTTCGGGATTGCTTTTTCTGCTTCTTTCGCGCACGCTTAAATCGCAGGAAAGCGATGTATTCGCGGAGCTCTTTTTTCTCTGCATCCTCAAATTCGGCGGGCAGAAGCATACAGTTTTCTGCCCTATGGAACGAATAAGGTTCATCCACCAAACCAAGCAGGTAGTCAAGCGATATATCGAATAGTTTTGCGATTTCCATTTTCATTGTGTCATCCGGAGCGCTGCGGTTTCGCTCATATGAAGAGATCGTATGGATGGATACGTTGAGTTTATCTGCTAAATCCTGCTGGGAAAGGCCGTGATCCTTGCGAAGTTCCTGGAGCCTTTCTCCTAACATGGTTTCCCCCTTTGTATATGCAATTTTGTTTGTTCATGCTTATAAATATTATAAATTTTTTATGGTTTTATACAATTAAATGAAAGAAATCTTATGAATTTTTCTTGACACTCATAAAATCCTGCGGTATCATTTAAATAATCCGGAAGAAACTTATGGGTTACCGCGCCCCCATAATCCGAGAAAAAGGAGGAAAAAACATGAAAGCCAATAAAAAGAGGATCGTCCTGTCGGCGCTCTCCTTGGTTTTGGTTTTCTGCCTGCTGGCAGGCGGAACCATGGCCTGGTTTACCGACACGGAAAAAGTGGCTGGCAATTTTTCTGCCGGCATTCTGGACATTGAAGTCAATCCGGACCCGGAGAACGGAAACTTTACGACCACGAAGCCGATGGAGTTTAAGAATCTCCGCCCGATGCTCCTTAAAAATTTTGACAAAGAGCTGGTGGAATACGATGAGGCGACGGAGACGTTCGCCGACGTCAACAATCTGGAAAACAACAACCAGGACCCGGAAAATTATCCCGAGGATAATCTGCCGATCTATTTCCGCCCGGTCCGCGTGGAGAACCGGGGCACCCTGCCGATCTACATTCATCTTGGCATGAATGCGACAGGTAAAGAAGATTGCACAGAGCCGGTGCTCTATGGCGACAACAAGTATGAGATCGACCAGGATCTGTACAAGGATAAGCCGTGTGAAAATACGCTCGAAGACGCGCTCAAGATTTTTGTCTATAAGAAGGATGGAGATACTTGGACGCGTTTGGAGAACATCAACCTCAACAAGGAAACGGCCACCTCTAACGAGAAGATCTGCTACGATCCCACCGATATCATCGGCGCTAACGAAGAGGTTACATACATCATCGGCGGATACCTGCCGCCTGAGGCGGGCAACGAATACCAGGGCCAGCATTATCACGGCGCTCTGGAAGTCTGGGCTCGTCAGGTGGATCAGGGCCCGTACGACCATGGTAACACCGGTGAAGATCCGGAATTTATTACCGTGGATGTACCAACAACATTGATAGACGTAACCGTTCCGGGAACTGGAGAAATCGTTGAAGAGAATCTTATCATTCCCATGAAATTTGAAAAGGGGACTACACAGGCGACGTCGGAAGAAGTTGAAAGTCAAATTAGACAATTCTTGGAGACCTATACCCATGAAGGGCAGGCATATGACTATGCCGGCTCTTATGCACCGCCGACGTTTGGTATCGTTGATAATGGTGATGGCACATATTCGGCGGACCTTGGTGAAACCTATGAAATTTTGCGTATAGATGTGAGTCCCAGAGGATAAAGGGAAACGAAATTTCTCTGAATCTGTAGCATGAATAGGTAAATCCTAGGATTGTGGGGTCAACTGTTACCTCATAAGTTTCAAACCTCTTTTCTTTGCAAAGAAAACCGTTTTCAAGTTTCCTTTCCCATTCTCTTTACATTTTCCGCCCGGCGGCATATAATAAAACGTACAGAATATGTATATTTTAAATGCAGCGAGCGGAAGAAGTACCTTTGGATTTTCCTGCAACAGAGAAAAAGCGCCATGGGCTGAGAGCGCTTTTGGCGGGTGCCGGAGGGAAATGCGTCCGTGATGCCGGAAAAGAGACCGGCAGTGCAGGCGGGGGGAAAGGATAGTATCCTCGCACGGCAGCCGCCGTTATCGGCAGCAACGAGATAGAAAACGGAGTGGAACCGCGGTTAAAAATCGCCTCCGTCCCTTTGGGGACGGGGGCGGTTTTTTATTGTTTTGGAAAGCAGGTGACAAGGGAAGTATGTTTGACCAGTTAAAAGCAGAGTTGGACTCCATTATGGAACGGGACCCGGCTGCGCGGAGCCGGTGGGAGGTCTATTTCCTCTATTCGGGCTTCAAAGCGGTGCGTTCTTACCGCAAAGCGCACTGGTTTTATCAGCATGGGCATAAATTTATCGCGCGTTGGATCAGCCAGCGCGCCCGGCATAAGACGGGCATCGAAATTCACCCCGGCGCAACCATCGGCAAGGGTTTGTTTATCGACCACGGGATGGGCGTCGTGATCGGCGAGACAACCGAGATCGGGGATAACTGCACCCTGTATCAGAACGTCACGCTGGGCGGCACCGGTAAGGAACAAGGAAAACGCCACCCGACCCTGGGCAATAATGTGATGGTGGGTTCCGGCGCCAAGGTGCTGGGGCCGTTCAAAGTGGGCGACAACGCCCGCGTGGCCGCGGGCGCAGTAGTCCTGGACGAGGTCCCGGCCAATGCCACGGCGGTCGGCGTGCCCGCGCGCGTGGTGCGGATCAATGGCGTCAAGCCCAACAGCCTCGACCAGGTGCATGTGGCGGACCCGGTTTCGCAGGAGCTGTGCCGGATGCAGGCCAAGTGCCTGAATTTGCAGACACGTTTGGAGGCTTTGGAAAAGGAGCGCGCCCGTTCTTCGGAACATCCGGAGCGCGAAGAGAGTGTACAGTAGCCGTTCCATAGAATGCCCCTGCCCAATGCATGGAAAAGACACGATGTGTCTTGTATTTTTCCGAAAAATCCCATATAATAACGGGTACTGGAGCGCACAGAACAATAAAGCTGGGAGGAACAAGGACAATGAAAATCTATAATACCCTGACGCGCCAAAAGGAAGAGTTTGTGCCGATCACAGCCGGAGAGGTGAAAATTTACGCCTGCGGCCCCACGGTGTACAATTACATCCATATTGGCAATGCGCGGCCGATCTGTGTGTTCGATGTGTTGCGCCGCTATATGGAGTACCGGGGGATGAAGGTCACCTATGTGCAGAATTTTACGGATGTGGACGATAAGATCATCCGCAAAGCGAATGAGGAGAACAGCGACTACCTCACCGTCTCCCAGCGTTATATTGAAGAGTATAAGACGGACGCCGAGGGCTTGAATGTCCGCCCGGCGACGATCCATCCGCTGGCGACGGAGAACATCGAGGAAATCATCAGCATGGTCGCGACCCTGATCGACAAGGGCTATGCGTATGCGGCGGACAATGGGGATGTCTACTTCCGCACCCATAAGGACGAAGGCTATGGAAAGCTTTCCCATCAGCCGCTGGAGGACCTGGAGGCGGGCGCGCGTATTGCCGTGGGCGAAGAGAAAGAGGACGCGATGGATTTCGCCCTTTGGAAGGCCGCCAAAGAGGGGGAGCCGAGCTGGGTATCCCCGTGGGGTAACGGCCGCCCGGGTTGGCACATTGAGTGCTCCGCCATGGCAAAGCACTATTTGGGAGAGACCATTGACATCCATTGCGGCGGGCAGGACCTGATTTTCCCGCACCACGAAAACGAGATCGCACAGAGCGAATGCTGCAACGGGGTGCCGTTTGCGCACTACTGGATGCACAACGGATATATCAACGTCGATAACCGCAAGATGAGCAAATCCCTCGGCAATTTCTTCACGGTGCGCGATGTGGCGGCGCAGTTCGGCTACGAACCCATCCGCTATTTGATGGTGGCTTCGCATTACCGCAGCCCCATCAATTACAGCGTGGAGGTCATCGAGCAGTGCAAGGCGGGATTGGAGCGCCTGTACAATTGCCGCGACAACCTGGCGTTCCTGCTGAAGAATGCCCCGGAAGGGGAAAAGGAGGGCGAGAAAGAGATTCGCCGCCGCTTCAGCGAATACCAGGATCACTTCATCGAGGCGATGGAGGACGATTTGAACACGGCGGATGCACTGTCGGCGCTGTTTGACCTGGCGAGGGACATCAATTCCACGCTGAATGCGTCCTCCGCGCCCAGCAAGGAGCTGTGTGCCTATGCGCTGGACCTCTTTAACGAGCTGGCCGGTGTGCTGGGCCTGCTCTACAACCAGAAGGACGACCAGCTTCTGGATGAAGAGGTGGAAAAGCTGATCGAGCAGCGCAACGAGGCCCGTAAAAATAAGGATTGGGCCACCGCGGACCGCATCCGCGACGAGCTGAAAGCGCGCCATATCGTTTTGGAGGATACACCGCAGGGCGTCAAATGGAAGGTTGAGGAATAAATCCGGTTTTGCGGCCCGGTGAGGACAACCGGGCCATGCGGCGCCGGGATGAAAAGCGGCTCCCGCCGGACTAACCAAGCCGGCGGGAGCGCGGTTTCTATGAGAAAAGGGGCGTTCCGATTGGCAAAGGAAAAGGAAAACAAGACGAATGTCATGCGGATCTTGGACAAGGCAAAGGTTCCGTATAAATTCTATTTTTACGAGCATGAAGACGGGGCCATCGACGGCGTTGCGGTCGCCCATAAGCTGAACCAGAATGTGGAGCAGGTGTTCAAGACGTTGGTGACGAAGGGGGCATCCGGCGCGTTCTACGTCTTTGTGGTGCCTGTGGCAAAGGAATTGAACCTCAAGGCGGCGGCCAAAAGCGTGGGGGAAAAATCCGTGGAGATGATCCACGTGAGCGAGATCAATAAGGTGACCGGCTACATACGCGGGGGATGTTCCCCCATTGGGATGAAGAAGCTGTACCGCACCGTGGTGGACAAGAGCTGCGAGGCCTTTCCCAGCATCATTTTCAGTGCGGGAAAGATCGGTGCGCAGGTGGAAGTAGCGCCGCAGGATCTGCTGCGTTTGGTGAATGGAACATCGGCGGAGATTGCAGTAGAGCCGTAAACAGATGCGGCAATGGGATGAGAGGGAGTGGAACCATGACGGAAACTTCGCTTTTGCAGGCGATTGAAACGATGATGGACCGAAAGCTGGAGCCGATCCGGGAGGATATGGCCCGCATGAAGCAGGATCTGTCCGGTGTCCGGCAGGAACAGGCGACGATCCGCCGCGATGTGACGGCGGACAGCCAGACGCTTGTCGGAGTCAAGCAGAGCCTGACGGAACTGAAACAAGGGAATACCGCCCTGAAGCAGGAGATCAACGCGGTGAAGCAGGAGACGGCAGACTCTAAACAAAAGCTGGTGGGCGTTGCACAGGACCTTTCCACGGTGAAGCAGGGAATTTCTGCGGTGAAGCAGGCGGAAGCAGAGCTGAAGCAGCTGGTGACCGGCGTGGGTCAGGATGCCGCCGGTTTAAAACAAGCTGTGGCGGCAGAGCGTCAGGAGTTGGCCGGATTCAAGCAGGAATTCTTGGCGGTGAAGCAGATGCTTTCCAATCTGGAAACGGTTGCTTCCGGGATCGAGCAGGATGTGGCGACGATCCGCCAGGACATTGCAAAGGAACGAAAGGCCATGGAACTCATGGCACAGAAGACGGTCCAGGTGGAGGCCACCCTGGAGAACGTTACGAATCCGCGCCTACAGACGGTGCAGGACAGCCAAAAAGAGGTGCAGTCCCGCCTGGATGCATTCGACCTGTTGGACGAAAAGCTGGAGAAAGTCCGCAGCATTGTGGACGTTTTGCGGGCGATCCGAATCAACCCGCAGTATTGATCGCATTGGAAACCGGCGGGCGGTTCCCGGCCAAGGAAGGGTCCGGGCCGCTGCGCCGGTTTTTGCTTTGAAAATGTTTGTGACAGCGGAGGAAGCCATGGAATATCAAAAAATCCGTGAATTGCAGGATTGGCCGCGCCAGGAGGCGTTTGACCATTTTTACCATCAGGTGGTCACAGCGGTGACCCTGACAGCGGACGTGGACGTCGCGCCGCTTCTACAGGCCTGCCGGGAGAGGGGGCTTCGCTTCTTCCCGTCCTTCCTGCATCTTCTCAGCCGCGTGGTCAACCGGCACGATGCATTTAAGATGGGGCATAATGCGGAGGGGGAACCGGTCATCTGGAAGCAGGTTTCCCCCTCCTACACGGTCTTTCAGGAGGAGGATTCCTCCTTTTACAGCCTCAGCACGGAATATGTCCCAGAGTTTGAAGCGTTTTACCGGCAGGTGGTCTTGGATATCGAGCAGAGTAAGCCCCTGCAAGGCCCGCGGTGGAAGGAGGAGCCGCCCAACCGGTTTTATGTCTCATGCATCCCGTGGCTGCACTATCGGGGCTTTAACATGCAGATGTACGGCGACGGGAAGTTGCTCTGCCCCATTTTTACGTGGGGAAAGTTCGAGCGCAGCGGGGACAAAACCGTGATGCCGCTCACCATACAGATTCACCACGCCAGCGCGGATGGGTTCCATATCGCTCAGTTGTTCCAGGAACTGCAATGGGAAGTGGACCACTTTTCAGAGGAACAGGCCGGCGCATAGCGAAAAAATTGGGCTGCCGAAAATCGTTTCCGGAATTTTCCGGCTTCGACAGGCTTCCGTGCCTTTCTCCCTTCCCCAGTGATACAATGGCGTGGAAAGGGGAGGAGCGAACGTGCAGATTGCGATCTGTTGTTCAATGCAGGAGGATGCGGATCATGGAACGTACCGGACGTATGGGCTAAAAATGGGGGATGTGCGTGTGGATGATATTTCCACCCATTGGCGTACAGTCGCCCGTTTGCGGCGCAAACTGATCAAAAACCAGGTTTCCCCGGTGCATCTGTGGGATGTAGTGGAGGACTTTTTGGCGGCGTGTTAGGCTGGTTTACCCGATGGAAAAGTTCACAACAAGAGAAAACGGCTTCTGTCCAGGGGATTCCCGAGACGGGGCCGTTTTTTCATGCGGCGGTCAATCGGCATGGGGCTGAGGCCGTTGCATGCTTTTTTTCAAATCGTTCGAAACAGGATTGAAAGAACCGCCTTTTTTCAGTATAATAGGAATGATTTTCGTCTATTTTAACGAATGATGGCAATGAAATGGGAAGGTTGTCTCAAGCTGCAATGCCAAAGGAGGAGCGCTATGGAATTGCAAAGGGGTATAAAACGTTTTGCAATAGGGTTGTTTTTGGTGCTGTTTGCGGTAGGGTTTGTCCCCCTGTCCGTATTTGCGGCGGAAGAACAGGGGGATGCGGATAAAATCCAAATTACATACTACTATTTTTCTTCCTGCGAGAGCTGTGAGGATGGCGAGAACTACCTGCTCGCCCTGGAGGGACAGATCGAGGACGCGATCTCCCCGGACGAATATGAATTCCATCTAAAGAACGTCTTTGAAGAGGACGCCTATGAGGATTTCATGGAACGTACCAAGGATATGGCAACGGACGAGTTCACCCCGGCCCCTCCCATGCTGGATGTGAATGGGACCTGCCTATTTGGGGTGGACGACATCACAAACAAGGCCCGCAGCGTGATCCTGGAGGAAAAGGAAAAACTGCGCACGGAAGAAGAGCGGCTGGAGAGCTTCCGCAATGTTCCGGCCGAGAGCTCTTACTTTGTGTATTTCTATGTGCCCGCCTGTGACGACTGTGAAAAGGTGCAGGTTTACCTGAGCAATATGGACAAGCAGTTTGCGTTGGAGCAGAACCAGGTCACCAATTTGCAGGTAAATTATGTCAACATGAGCGCCCTCGACAACGTGCCCCTGGCGCATTGGTTCTTTGACCAATACGGCGTGCCGGAGGACCGGCAAAAAGCGCCGGTCCTGTTCTATCAGAATGGCTATTTGCAGGGCTATGAGGACATCGTCGCCAATATGCCGAACATCATTATGAGCGGCGAAGCGCTGAACTGGGAGGACATCGACTATGTGCCGGAATCCCAGGTCGGGAGCTTTGGGTGGAATGATTGGGCCTTTCTGGTGCTCACCGGCTTTGCGAACGGCTTGAGTCCCTGCGGGATCTCGCTGCTCCTGCTGTTGTTTTCCCTGCTGCTGGCCAAAAATGCCAATATCCTCAAGCTGGGCTTGACGTTTATCACCGCGCGCTTTTTGACCTTTTTGCTGCTGGGGACGGTTTTGTACTCCGCCTTTGAGCAGATCAGCGCCATCCTTTCCCCGGTGGGAAAGGCTTTGCAAATTCTCATCGCAGTTTTGGCGGTGTTCTTTGCGATCCTGAATTTTATGGATTACTTTGCGGCGAGGAAAAACGAGTATGGGAAGATCCGCTTCCAATTGCCGCCCAAGCTCCGTGCATTCCAGCGCGATTACCTGGAGAACACCTTGAATTGCGGCGGCAAGTACCTGACGGGAACGGTCTTCATCGCGGGGATCGTCCTCTCCGTAGGGGAGTTCCTCTGCACGGGCCAGCTCTATTTGGCGTCGATCATCTATATGATGCAGCGGCAGACAGCCTGGGACATGACGGTCTTTTTGGCGTTTGTGGTCTATCTGCTTGCGATGTCCCTGCCGCTTTTGCTGCTGACCCTATTGGCAAAACGCGGTTCCCAGGTGTTGCAGCTTTCGGAAATGACGCGCGGGAAGCTGCCTTGGATTAAATTGCTCTACGGCGTGCTGTTCTTGTTGTTTGCCGTATTATTATTTGTATTCTTGTGGTGATTGCGATGTTTGGAAAGAAAAAAGAGAAATCGCCTGCGGCGCTGGGCTTCTCCCTGTTTAATCAGGAAGGGGAACGGACGGCGCAGCATGCAGCGGTATCCCTGCCCTTGAACCGGGAGGCGGTTTTGGAAAAGAGTATCGAGTTTTTCCAGGACCCCCATCCTTGTGCGATCCACGAAGGGGCTGTGCGGATGCGGATGTTGGGAGAGTTGGAGGCCTATCTGAAAGGGAAGGGCTTGGTAAGGCTCTCAGAGATGCCGGATTCCCTGCGCCATTACCTGGATTTGGAAGCTGAATATGTATATATTGCGCTCGACGAGGCGTAGCAGGATGCTTTACGCCGGCGCAGATCGGCAATATCGGGTGTCTGGAAAGTGTTTATCCAATCCTATCCAGTAGGGGTTGGTAATTTTTCACAATTCGCATTATAATCTTTTCATTTGTCCCTGTCTGCTCTATAATGGGGTGTAAGGGGGGATAAAGAATGGTTTATAAAGTGCTGGAAGAGACCGTCACCGACGAGGAGCAGGGACAGCGCCTTACATATGGCATCATTGCCGGAGCTGCTGTGGTCAGCGATATTTCCGATAAACGCGAAGCCGTGGAACGGCTTGTCGAGTTGCTGAATACGCGGCAGGTGCCCCTGATGCACTTTAAAGATGTGATCGAGGACTTCCTGACACGATAAAAGAAATCTCTTCTCAATCATTGATTGAGAAGAGATTTCTTTGTATGAAGCAAAAAGGTTTTGTGAATAAAAATAGAAACGCCGTCCAAAGGACGGCGTTTCTATTTAAGAGAGAAGAAAAGGAAAATTTATGAAAAAGAGAAGATCTTGTAATCGATTTTTCTGTTCCCCTTGGAACGATTATAAGTATAAAGAATCTTTGTGAACACTGCGTGAAATAGAAATGATCATTTTACAAAAATCAGATGGAAAATAAAAGAAGAAAGCTCCGCTGTACCTCCCATGCATAGGTATTCATTGCCAAAGAGGCGAAGAGGTCCATTGCCGCCCGTTCGATGGCCATACGGCTCCCATCGGCCTATTTATAAAGGGAGATTAAAAGGAACGGCATGGCTTTTCGTCCTACGAGAGAAAGAGTGCCGTTTCCCGTGTACAGCGTATCCTGACGGATACGATCTGCCGCGCATGTGGAGGCACTGTATACGGATATATGGAAATCAAACAAAAAGCCGGATTAAAATTTTATACGTGTTCCCTAAAAGGATGGTCGTATTTGGAACACTTTTGGAACACTATGTTTTATATAATCAAACCAAAGGCCAAAAAATTAAAAATTTTGTGCCAAAGTTCAGGAAAGGAGAAAGGAACATGAACAAAAGAGTATGGCGATCTGCGCTTTCTTTGTTGCTGGTCTTTACGCTTGTATTTACCAGTGGGCTTTCCGCATTCGCAGCAACTACGGAAAACCGTGCAGATCCAGCCGAAACAGCTGCCGTGTATCTCAGCGATATGGAATGGGTATCCGCTGAAGATGGATGGTGGCAGGTCCGGAAGGACCGGGACGTCAACGTACATAAGATTGTCCTAACAGATGAAAACGGAGAGGAGGTCCCGTTCGAGAAGGGACTCGGAACCAGTGGCAACGCGACCATTGTCTATGATTTGACGGGCTATGGTGCGCTGCGCTTCCAGGCGCAAATTGCCATTCAGTCGGATAACTGGTGGGGTGGAACGAGCTTTACGCTGAAAGCGGATGGCGAGGAGTTCTTTACCCAGAGTTTGACAAGCAGCAGAGGCATTACGCCTGTGGATGTAGAAATTCCGGAAGGCACGACCATCTTGACGATGGAAAACTCCGGCGGTTCCAATTCTGTTTGGGCGAATGCGCAGATTATCTGCGACCGCGCTGTGATGGACCGTTTGAAGACGCTGTCTGTGCAGCCGGAGGAGCCGGCCGTTGCTGTGGGGGATAGCACCAATCTGGTGATCTCCGCGTATTCTAACGGCCAGGAGAGCATTGCTCTCACCCCGGAACAGTGCACGTATTCGAGCAGCAATCCGGAAATTGCAACGATCGATCCGGATACGGGTGTCATCACCGGCGTCGCGGATGGCATTGCAACAATCACCTGCACGGTGGTGGATGCGGTTGACCCGAGCATCAGCCGCACGGCTACCTGTGAGATCATTGTTGGCGAAGGCGAAGAAGGCGCAACTTGGTCGGTCACATCGCCCGACGAGAATATCTCTGCCCTGTTCTTTATGGACGCGGAGGGCGCCATCCGCTTCTTTACCACGTACGGCGGCAAGACGGTTGTTTCCAGCTCCCCGACGGGCCTGGTGACCAACGCCGGTGATTTCCGCAACGGCCTCACCTTTGTAAGCCGTGAAGACGAAGAGGTCACGGATTCCTATGACCTGATCGGCGCGAAAGTGAACCATGTGGACACAACCGCCAACCAGATGACGCTGAACTTCACAAAGGACGGCGCCTCTTACAGCATCATTGTGCGCGTTTATGACGACGGCATGGCGCTCCGCTATGCAATCGAGACCGAGGACGGCCAGGAGCTCACCATTTCTGAGGAAAATACGGGCTTCCAGCTTGCCAGCGGCTCTGTCGCACAAGCGATGGAATATGAATATGCAAATGAGTCGGTTGCGCAGGAAGAGGAAGCACACAGACTGCGCGGCGGCTACTGCATGCCGCTCCTCTATGAGACCACGGACGGCGTTTGGGCGCTGCTTTCCGAAGCAGACCTGAATTCGACCTACTGCGGCGCACAGCTTGTGGGCGACGGCACCGGTATGCTGAATGTAGAATTCACGCCGGAGCAGACGGAAGACGTTGTTACGACTGCACCGTTTACCTCCCCGTGGCGCTTTGCCGTCATCGGCACGCCGAAGGCCATCGCAGAAAACACCATGGCAGAAACCTTGAGCGAGGACTGCCAGCTGGAAGACACCAGTTGGGTCCAGCCGGGCACCGTGGACTGGACGTGGCTGAACGGCGATCTCCGCCATACCGACCCGAACGTGGACTTCGAAAACGATGCGTTGGACATTTATAAGGAATATGTCGACTTCGCGGCAGAGATGGGTTGGGAATACCAGCTGCTGGACGAAGGCTGGCAGAGACAGAACAGAGACCCGGATGATGATTCCATTTACAAGGGCTATTACGATTGGACGGAAGAGCTGATCGATTATGCCAATGAGAAGGGTGTCGGCCTGATTGTCTGGGCGAACAGCGCAGACCTGGATACCCCGGAAGAGCAGGAAGAGCGCATCACCGAATGGGCGCAGATGGGCTTCAAGGGCGTCAAGCCGGACTTCTTTGATTCCCAGTCCCAGGATACGATCCTGCAAATTGAAAACCTGATGAAGGTTACAGCGGAAAACCACATGCTGCTGAACCTGCACGGCGCAGGCAAGCCGACCGGTGAACGCCGCACCTATCCGAACGTCATTTCCCGTGAGGCGGTGTTCGGTGCAGAGCAGTATGACTTTATCCCGGACAACGTGAGCGCGCGCCACAATTGCACGCTTCCGTTTACCCGCAACGCAGTAGGCCCGATGGACTACACCCCGATGGCTTCTTACGGCGTAAGCGGCGACCATCGTCAGTTTACCCTGGCGCATATGGCTGCCCTGCCAGTCGTATTTGAAGCTGGCGTGCAGTGCATGGCGGACAAGCCCGACGTTTATCGCGCACATCCGGCCTATGAGCATTATTTCAAGAACATGCCCTCCGATTGGGATGACTCCATCCTGGTGGACGGCGAGCCCGCAGCGTATGTAAACTTCGCACGCAGAAGTGGGGACGACTGGTATCAGGGCATCATCTGCGATGCAGCCCGCAATGCAGAGTTCTCCCTGGACTTCCTCGGCGAGGGAACCTACACCGCATACATCTATACGGATGGCGAAGATCCGATGGAGACCGTCGACGAAGAGATCCGCACGGTCACCAAGGACGACACGCTCAATATCCCGCTTGCAGAGACGGGCGGCGCGGCAATCCATTATGTTAAGACAGCCGAAGAAGAGCCTGTTTGGGATACCAACGCACTGTACTCGATTCTTTCTTCCCTAAAGGATGCAGGCATCGAGGTCAACAGCAACAATACCAGCCCTGGGGCGATCGTTGACCTGTGGTGGAACTTCGCTGGAGATTCCCTGTTCTGGCGCTTGATCCCGGATGCAAATCAGGAATACTATCGCATTCAGCCCGGCAGCACAACGGCTACCGTTTTGATGCCGACCGATTCGGAAGTGGCAGTCAATACCAAGCTGACCGTCGGCAACATCGACGATGCAGACGATTCCCAGTGGTGGAAGATCGTAGAAGCGGAGGATGGCACGTATCGCATTCTGAATAAGAAGGCGGAATTGGCAGGAACGCCGCTCTATATCGCAACGGATAGCGATTCCACGACGGACGGCGCACCGATCGTTTTGGCGGACGAAAGCGCTGCTTCCAGCAAGTGGAACCTGGTGAAAAAAGAAGAGCCCGAGCCGGAGCCTGTGGAGCCGGCAGCAGAAATCAAGGTTGACCAGAGCCTGCTCAACGTGGGCGATGTGACCGATGTAACGGTTTCTGTAACGGACAGCAACAGTGAAGAAGTCACAGAATACACCGTAGAAAGCAGCAATCCGGCCGTTTTGGAAGTCACCCGCACGGCGGATGGCATTACCGCAGAAGCACTGAGCAATGGCACTGCCTCGATCGTCGTTCGTGCAGATCTGGGAGATGGCGTCGTTGTGGAAGGCTATGCACAGGTGATTGTTGGAACCGAACCCGTGGAAGGCAGCGTCTATGAGGTTGCCGCTCCGAATGCGGACGTAAAAGCATTGGTTGCTTATGACGCAGTCGCTGGCACAGTATCCTATCTGGCAAGCAAGGACGGCGAAGTCATGGCCGGCGTATCGGGGACAGGCTTGATGACCAATATGGGCGATTTCCGCAGCGGATTGGTCCTCGGCGAAGTCACCACCAGAGAGGGCAATGATTCCTATGACCTCCTCGGCGGCAAAGTAAAGCATGTCGATAAAGACTACAATGAGACCACGTTCCCGTTCACCAAGGACGGCGTGAACTACAGCATCATCTTCCGCGCATACGACGAGGGCGTTGCCCTGCGCTATGCGATCGACGGAAACGGCGATGAACTGCAAATCACCGAAGAGTTCACCGGCTTCCAGCTCCCCGAGGGCTATCAGAAGCTGTGGGGCCAGAGCATCGGCGACAACTCCAGCGTTGCCAACGAATGGCCGCACAGAGAGTATAGCAACCGTTCGAGACTGGATGGACAGAACTTCAATATGCCGTTGCTGTATGAGTCCGAGAGCGGCGCTTACGGCCTTTATTCCGAAGCAGACCTGATGACCGGCACCTATTGCGGTTCCGTGCTCGCAGGCGGCGAGGATGGCATGCTCACCGTGAAGTTTGCACCGGAGCAGGCGGCAGAAGGCCCGGTTGTCACGACGGCGCCATTTACGTCCCCGTGGCGTTTCCTGGTGATGGGCGATCTGGCAGAGATTATGGACAACACCATGCCGGAAAACCTGAGCCCGGACAGCGTGATCGAAGATACCAGCTGGATTGAGTCCGGCGTCTCCAACTGGACCTGGTTGAACGGCGACCTGCGCCATGACCAGATCCCGGCAGATAAGTTTGAAACCGAAGGCCTGCGCATCTACAAGGAATATGTAGACTTTGCAGCAGAGATGGGTTGGGAATACCAGCTCCTCGATGAAGGCTGGATGATCCCGTACAACCGCACCGAAAATAAGGAAGAGCAGCCCGGCTATGATCCGGATGCACCGGCTGGCCAGCGCTATCTGGGCTATTATTCCTGGACAGAAGAACTGGTTGAATATGCAAAGAGCAAGGGCGTGAAGCTCCTTGTTTGGGTGCATAAGAACGATATTGTCACCGAGAAACAGCGTGAGCGCATTGCATACTGGGCGGATCTTGGCATCGCAGGCATCAAGCCGGACTTCTTTGATTCCGCAACACAGTCCACTATGCAGCTGTATGATACGCTGCTCAAGCTGACCGCAGAGAACCATATGATTATCAACCTGCATGGCACCGTAAAACCGGCAGGTGAACGCCGTACCTATCCCAACGCTTTGACGAGAGAAGCTGTTGGCGGCGCAGAAGGCTATGCAGTAAGCGACTGGCGCGACCCGAACGATTACGGCGGCGGCTCCTATCCGTGGGGCGGCGATTTGACCGCTGCAAACAACTGCGTGATCCCGTTCGCGAGAGGCGCAGTCGGCCCGCTGGATTACACCCCGATGGCATCCTTCGGCGCATTGAACAACGTGCGTTTTGGCCCGACGGATCCGGATACCGGAAAGCCGCAGGAATTTGACAACCCGCCGTTGTTTACTCTGGCACATATGTATGCCCTGCCGATCATTTATGAGAGTGGCATCCAGTGCCTGGCGGATAAACCGTCGGTTTATAAAGCAATCCCCTACTATGAGCAGTATTGGAAGGACATGCCAGCCTCCTGGGATGAGAGCAAGCTGATCGACGGCGAAGTTGGCGAACTGGTCGAGATGGCAAGACGCGATGGCGACGATTGGTATCTGGGCGTTATCTGCGCATATGAAGAGACCAAACCGGTCGACATCGATCTGGACTTCCTGGGCGATGGCACGTACACCGCGTATATCTACAGAGATAACCCGGACAACCCGCTCGATTTGGATGAGCCGATGAACGGCCTGATTGCTGAGACGAGAACGGTTACGAGTGCAGATACTTTGACGCTCGAACTTGCTGGCCTCAATACCCCGGTTCTGGAGTATGAGTTCAAACAGGCGGACGGCAGCACGGTTACGGCACACAGCCGCAGCGACCTGACGACCTCCGGCGGTGCAGCAATCAAGTTCGTGAAGAACACCACTCCGAGCGAGCATATGCTGACGGTCACCTTCCCGAACACGGTGGAACTGAGCATCGACGGCGAGAGCCAGACGATTGCCAACCTGATCGGCGCGTATAAAGACGTCGTGATGGCGGACACCGAACTCAACCTGACCTTCACGCCGAGAGTGGATGGCAGAGAAATTGCAGGCGTCACCGTGAACGGCGAAGCAGTTGAAGACTTTGACATCAATGAATTTGTTTACAACCTGACCATGCCGAACGCGGACACCACGATCGAGCTTGGCTTCACAGTGGTAGACAAGCAGAACCTGCGCGCTGCCATTGAGATTGCAGAGGGCCGGGCGGACGAAGCTGCGGAAGCAGTGGAATCCGTACAGGAGAAGTATGAAGCAGCCTTGCAGGCGGCGAAGGACGTCGAAGCCAAGAAGACTGCAACGCAGAACGAGATCAACACCGCATGGAGCGACCTGATCGACGCGCTGCATTATCTGAGCTTTGTGGCAGGCGACAAGAGCCAGCTGGAGATCCCGATGGAGATCGCAGAGTCCATCAACCGCGACCTGTTTACGCCGGACAGCCTGACAGCGCTGGACGAAGCGTATGCGGCAGCACAAGACCTGCTGGACGACGAAGAAGTCCTGGAAGCGGACATCACCGCAGCGGTGGATGCGCTGTATGACGCCATTTATGGCCTGGTCTACCGCGCAGACGTCACCGAGCTGGAAGCGCTGGTCAACAAGGGCGACGGCATTGTCGAAAATGCAGACCAGTACATCCAGAACGACGCATGGACAAGCTTTGAGACCGTCCTGGCCGAAGCAAAGACCGTGCTGGAAGATGCAAACGCAACGCAGGATGCGGTGGATACCGCAGCAGAAGATTTGGCAGCGGCGATCTCCGCCCTGCGCCTGATCCCGGATAAGGATGCTCTGGAAGCATTGATCGGGGAAGCCGAGGCAATCAATACCAATAAGTACACGGCAAAGAGCGTAGCAACGATGAAGGCCGCATTGAGCACCGCGAAGGCAGTCCTGAACGACGCAGAAGCAACTGAGGAAGAGGTTGCAGACGCTGTGGAAGCGCTGGAGAACAGCATCGACAGCCTGGTCGAGAAGACTACCTCCACGAGCTCGAAGAACAGCGGCAGCACGTCCGCGAACGTTGGCAATGCATATGGCACCGCAGGCGTCGTATCCGCAAGCCAGAACGTAGCGGCGAGCGCATATGTCGTTTCCGACACGACGGTCAACTTCACCTTGAAGAGAGGCAGCGCATACTGCTTCAAGATGACGGTGGTCAACGGCAACGCCATGACGCCGGGCTTCACGGTCGGCAACGGCGATGTGCTGAAGACGCAGTTCGTGGCGAAGGTTGGCAACGACTACTATTACAGAGTCTATGCCACCGGCACGCCGGGCCAGAGCACGGGCGTTTACACCACCCTGCCGGGCCAGAACGCAGTGAAGCACTGTGCCGTGACGATTGGCTAATCGGAAATAGTAAAATAAAAGGGAAAGATTTTTCCCTATAAACAACGAGGGCCCAGCCCGGGAGTTTTCCCGAGGCGGGGCCCTTTTCTATATTTCGTGCTTTCCTTTTTCATATCTAATGCAGAACGATGGCTTCCTGTCTTTAGGAATTTTTTCGCTTTCTTCTGTAGGGCTTCCCCTATAGAGCGGAACATGCCATAATTGCGGTTTGCTTCCGTGGTTGCCGCCGTAGGCGTGTCCAGACCGGAGGTCCGCGAAAGGCACTGTGTGCCCGCGAAGGACGCTGCGCGTCCGATTGCCTGAGCGCAATAAGCAAAATTGTAGAGGAAATGCAAGGACTCCAACAGATCAAATATATCTGTGAAGAAGATGACTTTCCTTTACAATGTGAAGAATATGAATAAGCAAGTATTTAAGCTCTCCTTCTCAAAAAATGTTAAAATATAAGGAATCCCCCCTGTTCCGTGTTTAGGAACAGGGGGGATTCCTATTTGATCGAAATATTTGCATGGGCTACAAAGTGGAGAAATTCCTTTTGGCCGTGGGGCTCTTCTTTAATTGTAGTGTCACAATATGGGGCAAGATAAATGCACATTATATAAGAATCCAGCGCTTTTATTAGGAAAGCGCCATTTCCTTGTCTATAAAAGGGAGGTGGAATTGCAAGTGAATATACGAAAAATGGACCAATCGTGTGTAAGCCTGTTATCCGGTCGTGTTGGGGGCATTTCTCTAAAGGCGGGCACATAGTGCCTCTCGCGCCTACGGCGGGCACGCAGTACCTTTTCGCGCCTACGGCGTTCCCTACAGAAGCAAGCGAAAAACTTCCTAAAGACAGGAAGCCATCGTTCTGCATCCGATCTGAAAAAGAAAAGCACGGAATATAGAAAAGGGCCCAGACTCGGGAAAACTCCCGGGCTGGGCCCTCATTGCTTATAGGGAAGACACCTTCCCTTTTATTTTGTTGTTTCCGATTCGCCAATGGCTACCGTGGACGCACAGCGTCTTTTCGCGGGCACGCAGTGCCTTTTCGCGCCTACGGCGGGCACACAGTGCCTCTCTCGCCTACGGCGTTCCCTACGAAAGCAAACGGAAAAGAGTTT
>NZ_JADMOD010000024.1:0-33993 GCF_015558525.1 Anaeromassilibacillus sp. D41t1_190614_C2
GCGAAAAGACGCCGTGCGTCCGCCGTAGGCGCGAAAAGACGCCGTGCGTCCGCCGTAGGCGCGAAAAGACGCCGTGCGTCCGCGAAGGAGATGTTACGTCCGGTTATAATAGACAAATAATGGATTTTTTTTGCACAATTACAGATTTAGCGTTTTATGGTTAGTATAAATATACTCTTTTTTGAGAATATATTGCATATTTATGCTCTTTTTAAGATGCAAATGTTTTCTGAAGAATCATCATTCAAAGGTAAAATCAGTTACTTTTGAATAAGAACCTAAGAAATTTAAACCCAATTTTTGAATTCCTCATAAAAAGCGCAGTGGAGATAATTCCCAAAGTTTTGACATGATAGAGCTTCATGCAACATTCATAAAAAATTGACTTTAAAACGAAATAAAAATATAATATAAATGCATTATATTCTGTGAACAAAATTTTTTGCAAAAAAGGAGGGGTGCAGAAACAGTCCTATAGGAAAAATCCATGAAAACAGTTTGGAAAGAAGGAGATGTACGAATGAAAAAGAGCGGCAGCAGGCTGTTATCGATGCTTCTGGCGTTTGCCTTGATTTTGAGCAGCCTGAGTTCCCTCGCGTTTGCAGCAACCGAGGAGCAACCGGCCAACGGCGCGAACTTGGCGTTGAACAAGACGACAACCGCCAGCGGTACAGAAGCCAGCACAAGTTTTTATCCCCAAAACGCCACGGACGGCGATATGGGAACCCGCTGGTCCCATGACGGAATCCGCGCCAACCCGCCGAGATGGCTGAAGGTCGATCTGGGCGAGACCATGACCTTCCGCCAGTTCAAGATTTTCTGGGAAGCAGCGTATGCTTCCGGCTATCAGATCCAGGTTTCGGACGACGATAGCGCCTACACGGACGTCTATTCCACGACGACCGGCCAGGGCAGGAATGAAGTCATCACCCTGGACACCCCCGTGACGGGCCGCTATGTCCGGCTGTATTGCACCCAGGCGCCGGCCGATACTTGGGACGGCGTTTCGATCTATGAGTTTGAAATCTACAACTTTACCGATGAGGAAATGGTGGACGACGCCATTGCAGGGATTTCTGTACCGGCGATCGTAAACCACGACTTCACCCTTCCGGTTGGAACCGACGAAGGCGTGAAGATTTCCTGGACCTGTGACAGCGACCTGCTTGCCATCGACGCCGAGACCGGGGCAGTCACCGTGACCGCGCCGGAAGAGAGCACCGACGTCACCCTGACGGCGACCGTCGCCTTTGGCACGTGCTCCAAAGAGGTCCCCTACACGGCCAATGTGCGCAGCGAAGCGGAGCGCCAGGTGGAATACCAGGTGTATCCGCTCCCGCAGAAGATGACGCTGGGCGAAGAGAACATGACCATCTCCGAAGCGGTCAACGTCATCATGGAGTCCGGCATCAGTGAGGTTACGAAGGCGCGCTTGGAAGAGGTCCTCTCCGAGGCTGGCCTGACCTACAGCTACAGCGATGCGGCTGTCGAGGGCGCAACCAACCTGTACATCGGCATCAACGGCTCCGGGGAAGCGGCGGACAACTACGCGACCGCCAACAATGTCCCGCGCGACGTGTTCACCGAGGGCGAGGACAAGTTCGACATGGAAATTGTCCAGTTGGACGCTGCGAACAACATCCTGCTGTTGGGCAAGGACGACGACGCGGCATTCTACTCCATCGCTACCTTGGAGCAGGTGCTTCCCCAGTCCATGAACGGCAAATATACCACCGTCCTGTTTGAGGACTATGCGAATAAGCAGTACCGCGGCATGGTCGAAGGGTTCTACGGCTATCCGTGGACCGTGGAGGCCCGCCTCGACTGGTTTGAATTCGCCAAGAAGTACAAGATGAACATCTTCGTCTATGGACCGAAGGGCGACCCGTACCATCTGGGCCTGTGGGACGAGGAATATCCCACGTCCGTCACCGAGGACGAGCGCAAGCGCGGCGTTTTGACGCAGGACGACATCCGCGCCCTGGCGGAGGAGTCCAAGAAGTGCAACATCGACTTTGTCTGGGTGGCGCATCCCGCCATGCAGAGAAGGCTCGACATGAGCAGCAACGCCACGGTTGACCAGGAGATCACCAACCGCCTGATGCCGAAGTTCAACAGCCTGTATGAGCTCGGCGTGCGCGAGTTCGGTATCTTCATGGACGACATCACCATCGGCGAGGGCTTGCAGCAGAGATACACGCAGCCGTACCTGATTGACCAGGTCCAGCGGCGCCTGTATGAAACCTACAACACCCCGGACGCGGCGGAAGAGGATAAGGTCAAGCCGCTGTTCTACACGCCGACGTGGTACACCTACGGCCTGGGCTATGCGGATATGCAGAACCAGTGCATGGAGGCGTTCAAACAGTCCAACGTGCATGAGGACGTTGTGATCTGCTTCACCGGCGACGCCGTGTGCGGCCCGATCAACAACAGCTCCTGCGAAAACTTTGCCACCCGCACCGGCCGCAAGCCGTGCATCTGGTGGAACTACCCGGTAAACGACTATGCGGACGCACAGCTCTTTACCGACCGCATCGACGCCAACTTCACCGTCGGCACCGACACCACGGAGTGCGTGGGCGTCCTGTCCAACCCGATGAACCAGGCGGAAGCCTCCCGCATCGCCTTCTTCGGCGTGGCGGACTTTGCTTGGAACACCGCGAACTTTGATTCCCAGCAGAGCTGGGGGGATTCCTTCCCGTATCTGATCGAAGAGGGAATCGGCGATGTTTCCCGCGAGGAGCTCGCGGCGGCATACAAGATCGTTGCAAAGAACATCGTCACCACGCCGGAGTCCAAGGATATGCAGGAGCTCTACACGAAGTTCCAGGCAGAATATCCGCTGGGCGATATGACCACGGCGACAAAGATGAAAGACGTCTTCCACGAGCTCAACGAAGCGATTGCCACCATCCGCCTCATGCAGGACTGCGGCAATGCGGAATATGAGCGCCTGTATACGGACCTTGAGGGCAACCTCAACAAGCTCTCCGATATGGCGACCGTGATTGAAAACAGCCTGACCATCCTTTTGACGGACGACGAAGACGCCGCTTGGGCAGCTTACAATGCCGCCAGCGAGATCAAGAACAACGAGCTTTCCAACAGCAGAAACCCGCGCTATGTGGTCCATGCAATGGAAGGCGCCGGCACCGACTATAGCTATGCGGATTACCAGGCGGATCCTTCGAAGACCTATATGAAACCGTTTGTCAACACGGTCTTTGAACTGGCGACGAATAAGATCTCCGACGTAGAGCCGGTGGCGACCGTGCCGCAGCTATTCACCAACATTCCGGAGGCGGACTTCGCCGTCGCGGATGCAGGCAGCTCTGTTACGGTTTCCGGCCTGGAAGGTGTTGTCCTCCAGAGCAATGAATACGTCGGCGTGATCTTCAACAAGATCCGCACCCTGACCGGGTTTGCCGATCCGGCGGCCGAGGGCTTGACGCTCGAATCCTCCATGGATGGAAAGACCTGGACCGCCTATGCCGGCGAAGAGGTGCCGGAAGCGGCGTTTGTCCGCGTCAAGAACAACACCAGCGAAGCAATCGCCCTCGGCGCAGATACGCTGGCCTGGAGCCTGCGGCCCATCGCAGAGTTTGTGGGCGCCTCCTGCAGCGTAGAGCTGTATCAGCCGGCAAACTACCCGCTGAGCAACTTGACCGACGGCAACTATGACACCAAGATGTGGACCAACGGCGCACAGGGCGTGGGCCAGACGGTCACGATGGAATACACCGACATCATCAATACCAACGAAGTGAAGCTGGTCTTTGGAAGCGGGGACCGCGCGGCGGGAGCCGTTGTTGAGATTTCCGCGGACAACCTCGAATGGACCGAGATCGGTTCCTTCACAGCGGCCGACCTGGTGGCGGAAGGCAGCTCCTATACGTACACCTGCAACGGCAACGGACAGCCGGCCAAGTATGTGCGTATGCGCCTGACCCAGGACAGCTCCCAGTGGCTGCAGCTCTTTGAGTTCGAAGTCAATAAGGGCGAAGAACTCGGCGGCGCGATCCCGGTCGCTGTCACCAACGACGGCCAGGATGCAGGCGTTGTATGCGACCGCACGGTTTCCACCACCTTTACCGCTACCGATGCGGGTTATGTGGAGTATCAGCTGATCCATGGGCAGAAGGTCGATGAGATCACCGTCCTGTTCCAGGGGACGGAATCCGAAGCGGAGAAACCGGCTGTTGAGATTCAGACCGACGGCGAATGGGTCAAGGTCGGCGAACTCAATGAAAATCCGGCGAAATTCGATGTCTCGGCCTATACAAACGTAACGGCCGTCAAGGTCTCTTGGAATGCGGAGAACATCCCGACCATCATGGAGATCATGGAAAAGGGCGATGCGTATGCAGAGCCGAACCGCGTATCCCTGTATGAGGCGGTCGCGACAGCGGAAGGCCTCTCGCAGGACGACTTCACCGAGGACGAGTGGGCAGCCATTCAGGAAGCGCTCACAGCGGCAAAGGCGGAGCTGAACGGCGAAAGCACGCAGGAAGCCGTCGATGCAGCGGACACCGCTCTGAAAGTGGCCATGGGAGAAATCGAGCCCACCGCGCACACCCTTACCGTGAAGTTCACCACCAACGCGCAGCTGGATGACAGCGACGCGATCCTGGCAAACCTGACGGGCACCTATACGGAAGAACTGTTCCCGGGCGATGCGTACGCATTCCGGTTCGTACCGCGTGTGGACGGCCGCGAATTTGCAGCCATCACCGTGGACGGGGAAGAGGTCCTGTTTGACGATACGACCGATACCGCGGCGTATGTCTGCGAAGGGACCATGGGTTATACTGGCAAGACCGTCACCATTTCCTTTGTCGTGGTCGATAAGCAGGTCCTGCGCCAGTCCATCACGATTGCAGAAGAATTGATGGCGGGCGAAGAGTTCGAGGCAGCTGTCCCGAGCGTCCAGAAGGCGATCCAGAAGGCGTACGACGCGGCTGTCGCTGTAGAAGCGGATAAGACCGCCGTCCAGGCCGAAATCAACGGCGCTTGGAGCGAGTTGCTCGATGCCCTGCAGCTGCTGTCCTTTGAAGCGGGCGACAAAACGCTCCTGGGCGAGCTGCTCGATCAGGCGAACCTGATCCAGGAAGGCGGTTATACGGAGAGCTCCTGGGATGCCTTCACAGAGGCGCGCGAGCAGGCACAGGAAGTCTATGACGACCCGGACGCACTGGAACAGGATGTCCAGGATGCTTACGACGCCCTGATCGACGCGATCGATGGCCTTGCCTTTGCGGGCGACCTCAGCGGCTTGCAGATGCTGGTCGATGAGGCGCACGAAATTGAGGCCAACCTCGATAAGTACCTCGACCTCGACAACGACGACTTTAAGACCTTCCGCGATGCGTTGGCCCGTGCAGAAGAAGTGCTGGCTATGACCACGCCGGAACAGGCGGTCATCGACGAGGCGGCGATCGCCCTCTCCAACGCCATGAGCGCCATGCGTCTGATCCCGGACAAGGAGGAACTGGCAAACCTCGTGGGCGAGGCGGAAGCGATCAACCGCAGCCAGTTCACGAGCGGAAGCCTCTCCAAGCTGGATAGAGCCGTCGGTAAAGCGAAGCAGGTCCTGAACGCAGAGGATGCAACGCAGGAGCAGGTCAACGAGGCGTACACCGCGCTTTCCAATGCGCTGGACACGCTGGAGAAGAAGACGGAGACCCAGAAGACCTCCGGCAGCTCTTCCTCCTACAACTGGAACCTCTATGGGCCGGCCGGCATCGTTGCGGCGAATGGCAATGCCCTCGCGCCGTATGTGGTCTCCGACACGACCGTGGACTTTACGGTCCGCAGAGGAACCGCTTATTGCTTCAAGATGACGGTGATGAACAGCAACACGCTTGTCCCGAGCTTTACGGTGGGCAACGGCGATGTGCTCAAGACGCAGTATGTCACCCGCATTGGGAACGACTTCTACTTCCGCGTTTGGGCGATCGGCACAGCGGGCGAGAGCGCCGGTGTGTATACCACCCTGCCGGGCAATGCCCCAGTCAAACACTGCACCGTGAAAATTGCGTAAGTGCTTGCAAAGGAAACGCCATAAGAACAAGATGGCACATGTGCCCGTTTGTAGGCGCGAACGGCAAGCAGATGCGTAAAAGCAGAAAGACCGCACGAAATCATAGACAAGGATGTTCCTGAAACTCCTTTTACACAAGCAGCCCCCGGACGGATTTGTCCGGGGGCTGCAATCTTTGTTTTTAGGAGGGGCAGGGGTTCAAGCATGTGGGGGAATCCGCTATTGCCCAACAGCCTGTTTTTGAGGGCGCTGCGGGAGCCACCGCCCGCTGCGGTACCGGATAAAAAAGAGGACCGCGCGGAATCCCCAATCCGCAAACATCGCAATCCAGACGCCCATAACGCCTAAGTGGAAACCCAGCACCAGCACATAGCTCAGCCCGATGCGGAATGCCCACATGGAAAAGACAGCGGTCACCATGGTGAATTTGACGTCGGACGCCGCACGCAGCGCGTTGGGAAGGGCAAAGGCAACTGGCCAAATAATCATGGCAAAGCTGTGTACCACGATCAACGCCACCGCGATGGAGGATGCTTCCGGCGAGAGGTTGTAAATGCCCACAAGGGGCGTGCTGAGGGCGGTCAAAAGGACGGCTAGGACCGCCAAAATCCCATAGTTTACTTTGAGAAGATAATTTGTGTATTGCCTGGCCTGTGCGTGTTCCCCCGCGCCGACGCATTGCCCGATCACGGTTACCATGCCAAGCCCGATGGCGGTGCCGGGCAGGTATTCAAATTGGACCAGGTTATTCGCCACGGCAAATCCCGCAATCGAGGCGGTACCCAAAGACGACACAAGGCTCTGCACCAGGATTTTCCCGAGCTGAAACATGCTGTTTTCCATTCCAGCCGGGACGCCAATGCGCAGGATGTTGCGGATCATCTGGGGATGAAACCCGAGGCGCAGGCGCCTATCCACGTGGATCAAATGATCGGGATTGCGCACAATCACGAGCATGATGATCCCAGCCGTAGCACGTGAGACGACCGTGGGGATTCCCACGCCAGCCACACCCATGTGGAGGCCATATACACATAGGGCATTTCCCACGACATTGATCGCGTTCATGCACAGGGAGGTGTTCATCGACACTTTGGAATTCCCCATGGAACGATACAGCGCCGCGCAGGCATCGTATATCGCGAGGAATGGGTAGGAAACCGCAGAGAGAAAGAAATAGGTTTGCGCGTTGCTCATCACATCCGCCTCGATGCTTCCGAAGATCAAGGCGAGCAGGGAGCGGTTGCCCACCAGCGCCACGATCATGATAAAGACAGAGAGCAAGAACGTGGAGAGCAGCAACTGGTTTGCCGCAACAGAGGCGTTTTTTGCGTCTTTTTTCCCAAGGTATTGGGAACAGACCACCGCGCCGCCCGTGGAAAGCGCCGCCAGAAGCTGGATGATCAGCGTGCTGATCGAATCTACCAAAGATACGCCGGAGACAGCCGCCTCCCCCACCGCGGAAACCATGACCACGTCTGCCATGCCGACTAAGACAGCCAGGATCTGCTCGATAATCAAAGGGATCAGAAGGCGGCGGAGGTCCTTTTTTGAAAACAATACGATCACCTGGATTCAACGAACCCACGGCAAACGATCCGGAACGGCCGCCTCCGGATTTTTTGCGATGGATTCGATGGGATTTGTTTTTCAACAGATCTTGCGAAACCTGTTGAAAAGAAGAACATAACGATTATACGAGCTTTTGCTGAAATCTGCAAGAAAGGCCGCCGGCCCATGCAATCTTTTTTTGGAGCCCATCGCCGGCAAAAGGACAAGAATCGAAAAATGGTTTTCGTGTTCCATACCACGAACGCCTGTAAAACCGTGGAAAGGGAGCCGGTCCGTTGCCAAGGATTTTGGCCTTTTTGCCATTTCATAACAATTTATTCATAATTCGATCACCTAACGATCACCTTGCATTGCTAAACTGTTAATCACGTATATGGGAGCGTATCGAATCGCCCACCGGACTTTTTCCGCGGGGAAAAGCCTTTTCTGTGCGGATTGCGCTCCCTGAAATTTTGAAACCGGAGGGACGCATATGATTGAGGTGAAAAACCTCACAAAGCGGTATGGTTCCAACCTCGCTTTGAACCATATCCATTTTTCCCTGGAGGAGGGAACCATCCTCGGGTTCCTCGGCCCAAACGGCGCCGGGAAATCCACCACCATGAACATCATCACGGGGTATCTCTCCCCAACAGAGGGCAGCATCACCGTCGATGGGTTCGATACCCTGGAAAACCCGTTGGAGGCGAAAAAGCGCATCGGCTACCTGCCGGAGATCCCCCCTCTGTATACGGACATGACCGTCAAGGAATACCTGAACTTTATGTACGACCTGAAAAAGGTGAAGCTCCCCCGCAAGGAGCACATTGCGGAGATCTGCTCGCTGGTCAAGATCGACGACGTATATGGCCGCCTGATCGCTAACCTGTCCAAGGGCTACCGCCAGCGCGTGGGCATCGCCCAGGCCCTGCTGGGCAACCCGCCGGTTCTGATCCTGGACGAACCGACCGTGGGCCTCGATCCAAAGCAGATCATTGAGATCCGCAACCTCATCAAGAGTTTGGGCCGCAAGCACACGGTCATCCTCAGCTCCCACATCCTGTCCGAAGTGCAGGCCGTGTGCGAGCGCGTGATCGTGATCAACCGCGGTTCGATTGTCGCGGACGGCACCCCGGATAGCCTGGCGCACAGCCTTTCCAACGAAAACCGCCTGCTCCTGCGCATGGAGGGCGAGGAAAAGGCCATCAAGCAGGGGCTTCATTCCCTGCGGGGTGTCAAAGAGGTGGACGCCTATGGCGAAAAAGAACCCGGCGTCTATGAATTCTCTGTGGAGGGCAATGAAGGGACCGACCTGCGGCGGCCGGTCTTTGCGCTGGCTGCGCAGAACCATTGGCCCATCCTCTCTATGAAGAACACCGACCTCACATTGGAAGATGTGTTCCTGCGCCTGACCAGCGACCTGTATGACCATCAGGAGACGGCGCAGCCCTCTGAAATTCTCGACGGAAAGGAGGGGGCGTAATGGGCGCAGTCTATAAAAGAGAGATGCGGTCATATTTTACTTCTCCCATCGGCTATGTGGTGGCGGCAGTCCTGTTTGCCCTGTATGGGTTCTATTATTACTCCGTCATGCTGTCCGGCTCCACCTATTACATCTCCACATTTGTCTACAGCAATATGTTCATTTGGAGCATGATGCTCCTGCCCATCCTGACCATGCGCGTGTTCAGTGAAGAGCAAAAGAACCGCACCGACCAAGCCCTGCTCACCGCGCCGGTGGGGGTTGGCTCCATCGTCTTGGGCAAATTCTTCGCCTCTGCCACGGTCTATGCCATCATCCTGGTGGGAAGCCTCATCCCCGCCATTGTCATTGGGTTCTTTTCATCGCCCAATTGGGTGCTGATCCTTGGCACCGTGATCGGCTCCTTCCTGTATGGCATCGCAATCCTGGCCATCGGCACGTTTGTCTCCTCTCTGACGCAGAGCCAGATCGTGGCCGCCATCGGCACCTTTGGCATCTCCATCCTGTTGGTGGTGATCGACCAGCTCACGAGCATTATCAGCAACCAGGTAGTGGTCCAGGTGTTGAACTGGCTGTCCTTCAACAGCCGGTATACCCCCTTCACCACGGGTACCTTTCATATTGCCAGTATCGTGTTCTTCCTCAGCGTGGCGGCGGTCTTCCTGTTCCTGACCGCACGCAAGCTGGAGAGCCGCCGTTGGAGCTAAAGGAGGGAAAACAGATGGACAACGAAAACAAAAACCCCTTGACGCCGGAGGAGGAATCCACACCGGCGCAGGAAGCAATCGAACCGGCCGGGCCGGAATCCCCGGCAGCCGAAATACCCGCAGAAGAAACGCAAACCGCCTCCGAACCGGACGGCACGCAGGGGGAGGCCCCTGCGGAGGAAACGTCCACATCCAGCCAGGACGCAGCGGATGGGGAACCGCCCATGCAGGACGAACAGGAGCCTTCCGAAGCGCTCGCCCCCGTGCCGGAGGCGGATACAGAAAAGCCGCAAAAGCCAAAGAAGCCGAAGAAAGATAGCCACAAAGGGAAATACCGCGGGATTTCCTTGGCAATGACCGCCGGCTTCCTGGTGGTGGTCATCCTTCTCAACGTGGTCGTCAGCCTGTTGGCGGAGCGCTATCCCTCCATGAACCTGGACCTCACCGAGGGCCATGTCAACACCCTTTCGGACAGCGCGGCGGAAATCGCCTCCAACGTGCAGAACCCAACCACCATCTACATCATGGCGAGCGAGGATATCGCAAAATCCGATACCCTGTTGGCCGAATATGGGATTAAATACAGCCAGGTCAGCGCCCTGGCGGAAAAGATGGCGGAGCGCAATTCCAATATCTCCGTGGAATACATCGACCTGGACCAAAACCCGGCCTTCGCTTCGGAATATCAGGACGACGGCCTGATGACCGCGGATGTCCTGGTCAAGACGGACAAACGCTACCGCGTACTGGCCTACACGGACCTGTTCGATGTACAGTACAGCCAAACCGGGATGGTCGCCTATTCCATGGTGGACAGCGCGCTGGCTTCGGCTGTCAGCTCGGTCAACGCGGATACCCTCCCGCTGGCGGTGTTTGACACCGGGCACAACGAGATGATGGACACCACGCTCTATAAAAACCTGTTGACCAGCAACAACTTTGAAACGCAGGAGATCAACCTCCTGACCGACGAGATCCCGGAGAACGCGCAGCTCTTTGTGCTGGCGACCCCGGCGACCGACTACACCCCGGACGAGATTGAAAAGCTGGAAGCCTTCCTGAACGACGAGAGCAAGGCGTCCGACCGCTCCCTGCTGGTGACCTTCTATCCGGGCCAGGACGCCCTACCCAACCTGACGGACTTCCTAAAGGAATGGGGCTTGGATGTCCAGCAATCCACGCAGGTTGTGGAAACCGACCCCAATAGCTACATCACGAGCGACCCGTCGTACCTGCTGGCCAACCAGAGCGGCGACATCACCCTCAGCCGCGCCACTTCGGACTACGGCTACCTGCTGATGCCGCAGAGCTGCCCGATCAACCTGCTGTTTGACGAACGCAACGGCATCACAACGCATACGCTTGCGACCAGCAGCAGTTCGGCGTTCCTCTATGACGGCACTGAAGAGAGCATCAGCAACCCGCAGACCGGCGAACACACCCTGGCGGCGTTGGCGCAAAAGACCATCACCACGGGCGAAGGGGAAGCCACCGCCAATGTGGTCGCGCTGGGCAGCACCTTTATGTTCGTGGACGGCATCATCAATTCCAATACGTTTGGCGATGGGCGCTATCTGACGGATCTCGCCAAGTACGTCACCGGTACGGAGGGCGAAACAACCGCGGTGGAAACGCGCCAGGTGCAGACCTCCATTGCGGACATCTCCATGAGCCTGTTGCAGGTCATGGTCTTTGGCCTTGGCATCTTTACCATTTTGATTCCGTTGATCGTCGTCGTGATCGGCGTAGTAGTGTACTATAGAAGGAGGAGGCTGTAATGAAACCAGCGACCAGAAATCTGCTCATTCTCGGCGTATGCATTGTTGTATTGGGCGGCGCCCTGGCCGCTCTAATGCTGACCGGCGGCGAAACGGACGCCTCCACCACCAGCTCCTCCCAGGACATCGCCCTGTTAAACCGGGAGGAGGCGGACGTCGCCTCCATTGAGGTGACAAACACAAGCGGCGTATTTACCATTGTCCCGGCGGAAGAGCAGCCGGAAAGCAGCGCTGCGGGCAGCAGCGCTTCGGAGGAGGCTTCCAGCGACGCTTCCGGGGCTACTTCTTCGGACGCCGAAGAGGAAATCAACTTCTCCATCCAGGAATTGGAGGGCCTCCCGCAGGACAGCTACGCGGTCAACAGCGCCGCAGAAGGCGGCTGGCAGCTCTTTGCCACCAAAAAGATTGGTACGGTAAGCAACCTTGCGGATTTCGGCCTTTCCACCCCGCAGGCGACGGTCAAGGTTACCTTTCAAAATGGGGATACCTATGCCTATGAGATCGGCAATGCCTCCGTGGAGGACAGCACCGCTTATTATGTGCGCGGGCAGGGCGCGGAGGACGTCTATGTGGCAAGCGTGCCGCTCGCCTATCTCCAGGATAAGACGGGGTTCCTGTCCCGCCAGGTGCTGGATTTCAGCAGCCTTAAAACCGACGCTTCCGCACCGTTCCGCAAGCTGGTGCTGAGCGGGACGGCGCTTGCGGAACCCATCACGCTCCAACAGGGCGAGGGGACCCTGTATCTGATGACGGAGCCAAAGCAAATGGATGCAGATACCGAGACGGTCAAGTCCTTGACGGATCTGCTGTCGTGCTTGACTGCGGGCGGCGTGGAAGCGCTGCATCCAGACCAGGACGCCCTGCGGGAATACGGGCTGGATAACCCGACCAATGTGATCCAGATGACTACAACGGACGGCGAGGAGTATACGCTCATGGCCGGGGCGGAGAAGGACGGGAACCGCATGGTGATGCTGGACGGTGTGGACATCGTATACCGCATTTTGGAGGACAGCCTCACCCCCTGGACAAGCTTGACGACGCCGTTTGACGTGCAGAGCAAGGTCCTGCTGACCCGGAGCGTGGAGTCTGTGCAGTCGCTCTCCATTACGCTGGACGGGGACATGGCCTACCGTTGGGATGTGACGCGGACAACGGACGAGGAGAAGTCCACGGAGGACACCACGTATTACAACTATACGGTTGCCGACACCTCCGGGACAGAGACCGATTACACCGCCTTTACCAACCTCTACCAGACGTTGACCAGTGAGACGGTTCTGGAGGACGCCGGGGATGCACAGCCCTCCGGGACGCCGCTCTTCCGGGCGGAAGTTGCCTATTACGACGGGCTTCCGACCAACACGCTGGAGTTCTATGCGGATGGGGAGCGTAACTGCCTGGTGGTGTTGGACAACGTCGTGCGCGGTTTGGTGCCGAGAAGCGACCTCGAGGCCTTCCAGGAGGCCGTGGAGGGCGCAGCGCAATAACCGGCGATCGAAAGACACACTCCATCAAGTTTTATCATACAACACAAGAGCGGACGGTACAGCTTGTACCGTCCGCTCTTGTTCCATGTAGGCGAATTTTGCAAGATATTTTTGCCTATAAAAATATCTGCATGGCGAAATAGTGTTTTTGATAGGAAAATTTTGGCGATCTATTTTGGCTCCATTATGTAGAGAGAAGAAAAATACATCCGAAAGAAGAGCACCTATCTCACGCTTGCTGGGCTCTTTATGGTTGGCAAAGCCGGGCGGGGATACTTCTACTTGTCCCCGCCCGGTTTTTTGATGCCAGCGCGTCAACCGCCCTGCGCAGACTCCCGGAGCGGCTCGCAGGGAAGCCGCATCTCTCCGGAGAACCCCTCGCCCGGCGCGGTATGCGCGGCAAATTGCCCGCCGTGGGTCTCGGTGATGCGGCGGACGAGGAAGAGGCCCAGCCCATGGGCGCGCTTCGGCGCGTAGGGGGCGTTCAATACAGAGGCGAGCTTTTGCGGGTCCGCGCCAACCCCGTCGTCGCGGACGGAAAGGAGGCAGGCATCCGCCCCATCCCGGCGCACGGAGACCCGGATGGCGCACCCCTGCGGGTTGTGCAGGACGCTGTTTTGCAACAGATTGGTCAGCGCGCGCAAAAGCAACCGCTCGTCCCCCTGCAAGCGGATGGATTCGTCCACCTCCTCCAGTTCTATCCCGCAGGGATTTTCCGGCATCGCGTTCATAAAATCGGTCACGGCGCGGCGGACGAGCTTTGCCGGGCGCAGCCATTGGCATTCCAGGGGCTGCATGTCGTATTCCAGGCGGGACACCAGGTTCAGGTCGCTGACCAGGTCGCGCAGGCGGACCCCCTGCCGGCAGATCACCGCGGCCTGCTCCCGCTCCGGCGGCGGGAGCGCGGGATCGTCCTGCAATTCGCCCGCATAGCCGAGGATCACGGAGAGGGGCGTGCGGATGTCGTGCGAAATGCCCGCGATCCAGTTGGCGCGCGCCTCGTCCTTTTTCCGCAGTGCGTCGTCGCGGCGCTGCAATTCGCCGGAAGCCGCGTTGATCCCAGCCGCCACCTCGCGCAGGCTGCCGCGCTCCGCCAGCTGCACCGGTTCCCCGCGCGCCAGGCAGGACAACCCGTGCAAAATCGGGCGTACCGGCCGCACCGTCCACCAGCAGAGGAATGCATAGATCAGGATCGCCACCAGGACATTGCCGACTAGGAACAGGAGCACACATTCAAAGATCGTCCGGGCGTCCTGCTCTGCAAAATTGAGCGTGTAGCGCATATACGACCCCTTGGGGTATCCGGTCACCACCAGGCCGTCCGGGTGTTCCCAGCAAAAGACGGGATAATCCTGCAAATAGTACCGGGTAAACCCAGCGACGTCCCTCGGGGTGTAGGAGAGCGGGATCTCCTCCGGCAGATCCATGGACCAGATCACATCCCCGTTGTCATCCAAGAGCATGGCCCAGGCGCTGTGCGCGCGCAATTCTTCCACAACGGATGGGGCCAGCTGGTATTCGCCGTCCTGTTTGGTCAGGCCCTCCACGGTGTCCCGCACCGCCCAGGTGGGGGAGAAGTCCTCGTCGCCCTCGTGCGTATCGTACAGGACGCGCAGATAGATTGTCAGGCCGGCGATATTCGCCACAAAGAAGACCAGGAAACAGACGAATAGGCCGATCAAAAAGCGCCCTAAGAAGCGCTGGATACTTTTCAAGATGGACACCTCCTGCAGGGCAATCCCTTTTGTTTATCGATGGGGGATAGCTTTTAAAATAGGTTTTTCTGAAGATTCCTTTCAAGACAACGCAATGCGAGCCGCCAGTGTAGGCGCTGGGGCGTTTTTTTAAAACTGCTTGCTCTAAGGGCCGCATGCCGCGCAACGCTGCGCGGCGGCTGCAAACGGCGTTTGCAGGAAAGCGGCGGTTTGCCCGCCGCTTTGCGGCCCGGCCCAGGTTAGGCGTTCTTCGTGGGCGCCAATTGCAGTTTATAACCCAGGCCGCGCGCGGTCAATAGATACTGCGGATGGGACGGGTCCTGTTCCAGCTTTTCACGCATCCGGCGGATGTGCACCATCAGGGTGTTTTCATAGCCGTAGAGGTCGTCGCCCCAGGCGGCCTGGCAGAGCGCATCGCTCGTGACAATGCGGTTGCGGTTCTCATAGAGCTTCTTTAAAAGCGCATGTTCCTTCGCGGTGAGCGTCCACTCCCGCCCGTCCTGCGCGCGGACCAGGGACGCGCCCAAATCGACCGTGCGGTCCCCCAGCGAGAAGGCCGGAAGCTGCTCCTGGCGGATCGGGACATAGACCCGCCGCAGGATCGCTGTGATGCGCAAAGTCAACTCTTTTGGAAGGAACGGCTTGACGATGTAGTCGTCCGCCCCCATCCCCAGGCCGATCAGCCGGTCCTCGTCCTCCCCGCGCGCGGTCAGGAATACCACCGGCAGGGGCGAAATAGCGCGCATCTGCTGCATCAACGAAAAGCCGTCCCCGTCTGGCAGCATCACGTCCAACACCGCCAGGTCGGGTTTTACCGCGCGCAGTTGTTCCATGGCGCGGGCGCAGTCGGGCGCGAGGAACACGCGGGTAAAGCCTTCCCGCCGCAGGATCTCGTCCACCATGCGCAGCAGCTGCGGTTGGTCGTCCACCACCAGGATTTTCTTTTCCTTGAGTTCATCCATGGGAATCCCTACTTTCAATTTGAAAATTTCTAAGGCCACGCGATTTGAAAACATACAGCCCCGCATCCCGCGCCGCAAAGCGGCGAGCTTTTGCGAAGCTGGCTTCCGTTTCCGCCGGGAGGTTATCGTGAGGTTATTATAACACACCTGTATTTCCCGTTTCACGCCGCAACCCTTTTTGTAAGTCTGCCGTAAGGTTTTGTGCAGCTTCCTGTAAGGAACCCGCGCTATGCTATATCCAGTCAATCAAAAAGGAGGCGTTCCTATGGAACGGATGAAACGGAGATTCGGCGTCCTGGCGGTGATCGCTCTCGTGGCGATTGCCTTTGCCGCAGTGAGTGCCTTTGCAAGCCGGGCGGTCTATCAAAACAGTATTCCCGCCTATTATGCGGGATTGGTATAAGGAGGTGCGGGGATGGAGACGATCGTAAGTACGGAAGGGTTATCCAAAGAATACGGCGGTGTATTCCGCGTCAAACATGTGGATTTACAGATTCGCGAAGGGGAGGTCTACGGCTTCCTGGGGCCCAACGGCGCAGGGAAATCCACGACCATGAAAATGCTGTTGGGCCTGGTAAAACCGACCCAGGGCACGGTACATCTCTTTGGAAAACAGATGAACGACAAAAACCGGGTGGAAATTCTGCGCCAGACCGGGGCGTTGATCGAATCGCCGTCGTACTATGGGCATTTGACCGGCATGGAAAATCTGCGCGTCATGCAGAAGCTGCTGGACATCCCGGAGAAAAACCTGCGGGAGGCCCTCCGGATTGTCCGCCTGGAAAACCAGGCCGGTAAAAAGGTGAGCCACTATTCGCTGGGGATGAAGCAGCGCCTGGGCATTGCGATGGCGTTGATGCGGTTTCCGAAGCTGCTGGTCTTGGACGAACCCACCAACGGGCTGGACCCGGCCGGGATTGAGGAGATCCGGGAGCTCATCAAGGCGTTGCCGCAGCAGTACGGCATGACGGTGATGCTGTCCAGCCACCTGTTGGCGGAGGTCGACCAGATGGCGACCGCCGTGGGGATCATCGACCACGGCGAGCTGATTTTCCAAAACAGCCTGGAAGTTTTGCGGAGGAAGAGCGCCCATTATGTGGCTGTCCGGACACAGGACCCGGAGGAGGCCGCGCGCCTGTTGGAACGGTACCGCCCCAAACGGGAGGCCGGATGGCTGCTGCTGGAAAATCTGAGCGACGCTGCGGTGGCGCAGATCAACCAGCAGTTGGTTTGCAGCGGCGTGCAGGTGTTCCGCATTGAAGAGCGGCAGCGCAGCCTGGAGGAGATCTTCCTCGATCTCACCGGAAAGGAAGGCGCGCTATGATCCGTTACCTTTCCTTGGAGTTCTATAAGATCCGGCGGCGCGGCGTCTTCTTGACCGCACTGCTGCTCTGCGGCGTGGAGGGGGCCTGGACAGCCTATTCCGTGCAGAGCTATTTTGAAGAAAACGGCGCAAACCTGATCTGGAACAACCTGTTTACCAATCTGGCGATGCTGCACGGCCTGTTCCTTCCTCTGGCGATCGCGGTCCTTTCCAGCCGCATCTGCGACATGGAACACAAGGGCGACACCTGGAAGCTGCTCGGCGCCGCTGCGGAACCCATGGGCAAGCTGTATTTTGCCAAATTCCTCTGCACCTTCCTTCTCCTGACCGTCACCCTGGTGCTGGAGCTGGCCGCGCTGCTGGCGTTTGCCGCATGGAGGGGGTTCCCGGGCCCAATCCCCGTAGGACTGGTGGGAAAGGTCTTTTTGGGGACCATGCTCGTGAGCGTATTTGTGTTGGCGCTGCAACAATGGATTGCCATGGCGGTGCCCAATCAACTGGTCGCATTGATTGTCGGTATGGCCGGGTCGTTCCTCGGTCTGGTGGGTGCGTTGTTCCCGGCGCAGGTGCGCGCATTTTTGCCGTGGTGCGGCTATGCGGAATTGTCTTCTGTGCAGGCGGTCCCGTTGGGGGACCACGAGTGGCAGTATTTGGCGATGGACCCCAACATTGTCCCGGCGCTCTTGGTGTTTGTCCTGGGGATCATCGTATATTTCCTGGGAAAGCGCCGCCTTTGCCGGAAAGAGTTTTAGGAGGGATATGCCATGTTGAGACATGCAGTTGCGGCGGAGGGCCGCAAGCTGAAAGGGTCGTGTATTTGGCTCGCGTTTCTGTTTTTGCCTGCGTTCAGCGTCTTTGTTGGGTGCGCCAACTTTTCGATGAACCGGGAGATTTTGACAAACGAATGGCAAAGCCTGTGGACCCAGGTCAGCCTGTTTTATGGGGACCTGTTCCTGGCGGTATTGCTCTCCATCTATGCCGCCTATGCGTGGCGGTTGGAGCATTTAAACCACAACTGGAACACGCTGATGACCGCCCCCGTCCCGGTGCGCAACATTTTCTGGAGCAAATTCCTGGTGATTGCGGGCCTGAGTTTTGTGACGCAGGTGCTCTTTTTTGCCCTGTATCTGGCGGCTGGGTTCTATTTTGGCTTCCAGTCCCCGGTGCCGCCGGATGTGATCCGCTGGTTCCTGTGCGCATGGATTGGCTCCCTCCCGGTTGCGGCGATGCAGCTCTTTTTTGCCATGCGCATCCGGAGCTTTGCGGTGCCGGTGGGGATCGGGTTTGCTTGCAGCGTCGTTGGGTTCCTATTGGCTGCAAAGGGCTGGTGGGCTTGTTTCCCCAACGCCCTGGTGATTGCAGGGATGGGCGCTGTCAGCCAGGAGGCGTTGGGACAAGTGGATATGGGGATTTTCTTCGTGATGTGCGCCGTATTTACAGCGCTGTTCTGCGGCCTGTCCCTTCTTGTCCTCAAAAGGGCCGATGTCAAAAGCTGACGACCTCCGGTCGGGACGCGGACGCACGGCGTCTTTCGCGCCTACGGCGTTCCCTACAAAAGGAAACTGCAAGGAATTTGCTTGCCACTCCATACGGGGAAGCTCTACGGAAGCAAGCAAATCGTTTCACAAAGGCCAGAAAGGAGGAAATCCACTCTTCCCACACGACATCCGGAAAACAGCAGCGAAAAACACAGAAGGACCCAGCCCTAGGAAATCTCCCGGGGCTGGGTCCTTGCAGTTTATCGGGAAGAAGTCTTCCCTTTTATTTTCGATTAGCCAATGGTTACAGCACAATGCTTCGTAGCGTTCTGGCCCGGCAGGGTCGTATAAACGCCCGTGCTCTGGCCCGGCGTGCCGATGGCATAGACTCTGTAGTAGTAGTCGTTGCCGATCTTCGCCACGAACTGCGTCTTGAGCACATCGCCGTTGCCGACCGTGAAGCCCGGCGTCATGGCGTTGCCGTTGACCACCGTCATCTTGAAGCAATACGCCTGGCCGTGCTTCAGCGTGAAGTTGACCGTCGTGTCGGAAACCACATAGGCGTTCGCCGCCACGCTCTGGCCTGCGGAGACAACACCCGCTGCGCCGTATGCGTTGCCAGTGTTCGCGGATGTGCTGCCCTTGTTGGAGCTGCCGGCGTTCGAACCGCCGTTGTTCACTTCCACCAGGTTGGCCTTTGCCGCGCGTGCCTGTGCGACCGCGTTATCCACAACAACCTGGCCCTCTTCTGCGTCGAGGGTCTCGTCCGCCAGCAGGGTCTTCAGGTTCGCAATCGAAGCTGCAACCGCTGCATAGCTCGTTGCTGTGTAATCGGAAGCATCCAGTGCTTCGAGCTCGTTCAGCAGAGCTTCCAGTTCGCTCTTATCCGCCTTCTTGCGGAGCGCTGCCATGGCCTCGGTCAGCGTCTGCGCCGCCGCGTCGATGGTCGCCTGCGCGTCGTCCTTCGTCAGCGCCTTTGCTGCATCGAGCGCCGCCTGGAAAGCTTCCTGGCCGTCCGGCAGATACTTGCCCTCTGCGATCTCCGCCGCAACTGCTTCCGCCTTCTCGATCAAGTCGTTCAGGCTGCTCCGATCGGAGGCACGCACCAGGCCCTCCGCTGCGTTCAGCAGGCCGTCGTATGCCTTCGTGACGTCCGCTTCCAGCGGCTCGCCGTCTGCGATCACTTCCGCTGCCTGCGCCATTGCTTCTGCAAATGCCGCCCAGCTGTCGCTCGTGAAGTCGTCCTCCACCAGGCCGCTCAAAATGTTATACAGCTCTTCCAGCGCGCTCGCGTCGCCCGCCTGGAAGTCCAGGTAGTGGATGACGTTCAGCAGGCCGCTCCAGGCGGCATCGATCTGCGCCTGGGTTGCTGCGTCGTCGGCCAATACCGCTGCCGCTGCGTCGTAAGCCTCCATGAAGGCTTCCTTTGCCGCGGTGACCAGCGAATCGACCGTGCCGTCGTCCACATAGGTCTTCGCGTAGTTGTAAGTCTCTTCCAGGATGCGCTTGTCCGTCACTTCGAATACGAAGTCCAGGTTGACGGCGCCGTTTTCGACCATCGCCGTGTAGGTGTAGGAATCGCCGCTGATGAGCTGCGGTTCGCCGCCGTTGATGGTCACGGAGCGGAAGTCCTTGCCTTCCACGCGCGGCGCAAAGGTCAGTTCGACTTCCGTGCCGTCCGCGACGTCCTTCATTTCGAACTTGCCGAGCAGGTCCGCGATCTTTTGCGGTTCGCCGTCCACCGTCAAGGTGACGTCCTTGTTGTTATAGGTTGCTGTCAGGTTCTGCTCCTGCGGCTCTGCTTCGGGATTTGCAACCGCAAACGGCAGGACGGTCGCCTGCTCTGCGCCCTCTGCTTGATACGTGAAGTCCTCGAAGGTGATGTCGGTGTTGACCGTTTGGCCGCCGTTGAGCGCGATCACGCCGATTTTGATATCCTCTGTCGCGGCATTGCCGACGGAATTGCAGGTCTTCTCGTCAATTTTTACCCAGATTGCATTGTCATAGCTGTAATAGGCGGTAAAGGTGGTACCGTTTTTCTCCAGCTTGAGCCATGCGGGAACGTCCTTCTGCTCGTCGGGGAGTGTGGATTCATCATAGCTGCCCTCATAGCGCATGCATTCGAAGATGTTTCCGCCGAGGCGCTCGTGATAGCGGCGCATAGCGCCCATCAGGTGTTTCTCATCGGTGAAGGCCACGAGCCCAGCGGTCTGGAAGGAAGCATAGAGGTCTCCAGTGACCTTGACCGTTACAGTAAAGTTTTCATCCTGCGGGACGCTTACCACCATGTTCTTAATGGCCATGGAGTCCCCGTCCGGTTTACCAACATCGCTTCTCTGGGAGGTGATGGTGACGGAATTTTCCCCGTTCAACCGGATGTTCGCCGGGTCTTCGCGCACGATGCTCCAAAAGTCCTCATTGAGGATAAACGGTTTGGCCGTGACCGTCACCGTGCACTCCGCTTTGACCTCGGGATCCAGTGCGGAGGATGCGGTGATGACTGCGGTGCCCGGCTTCACGGCGGTTACCTTTCCGCCGGAGACCGTTGCAACCGATTCATCGCTGGAGGACCAGACCAGATCCTTGACCAGGGCGTCTTCCGGCAGCAGGGTGGCTTGCAGCGTATCCGACTGTCCCTCTTCCAGAGAGAGTTCCGTGCGGTCCAGCACAATGGATTCCAGGGAAGTGGGCTTTTCGCGCAGGATCTTCACTGCACAGCCGCCGCCGGCCTTGACCGGGATGGAAAGCGTATCTTCCTTGGTGACGGTCCTCGCCTCAAAGGCCATGCTGTTTTTATCGCCGGTGCCGTCGCGATAGATCAGGGCATAATACGTGCCGTCGCCCAGGAAATCCAGGGGGAATTCCGCATCACGTGCATCCACGGAGACGCAGGCGCCATACCAATCTTCCCCATCGCGGCGCACCATGGTGGTGAAGTCGCCCGGATAGCCGTCGATCAGCTTGGTGTCGTCCCAGACGACCGGCATATTCTGATAGAAAGAGTACGCCGGGCTGCTGCGGTAGTCTTCAATGCTGCTGGCTAGGCAGTGCATGCCGCTCTGCACGAGCACGGACAAGGCCAGCTGGAAGCCCGTCGTCGTATTGTTGCTGCCGCGCGGATAAATCTGCTCGGTGACGTCCGCCGGGCCGATGGCTGCGCGGGTGAATGGGATCACCGAATACTGGAACGGCGTGAGGGAGTGCTCTTCGCCGCGGATGGCTTCACGCGTGAGCACGTTCGGATAGGTGCGGACCTCGCCGCTGGGCTTGTTCGCGCCGTGGGCGTTGACAATCAGGCCATATTTCGCGCAGTCCTTGTAGATATCCTCATAGAGCTGCATCCGGTCCTGCGCCTCGCTGTCGAAGAAGTCGACCTTGATGCCCTTGATGCCCTTTGCCGCCCACTCCGGCAGGCGCTCCGCGCGCTTCTCCGGCGTGTTCAAATCGTCGCAGATGACCCAGGCGATCAAGCCGACGCCCTTTTCATCCGCATACGCCTGGATCTCGTCGTACCAATCAAAATAGCCCTCGTAGGCATAGCGCTGGCCATCCGGGTTCGGGGCTTCCGGCTGCCAGCCGCGGTCCATAATAAAGTAGTCCCAGCCCATCTCTGCGGCAAAGTCGATGTAGCGCTTGATTTCCGTCGTGTTGCTCTGCATGTTAAAGCCGCCGACCAACCAGGTCCAGGAGGAAACGCCGGGCTCCACCCAGGAATAGTCGTCCTGCACCTTCGGGTCGGGGTCCGGGCTGAGGTTTTCGACCATGGTGTTCTCTACGATGTCATCCAGCCCGCCGATGATCGCCGTGCGCCACGGGGAGACAAACGAAGCCTCCGCGTTGATCGGATTCGACCCCTGTTCCAGGGACGGGACAACCTGCAACAGGCCCGTGCCGTCCGCCTTCACCATGGAGCCGGAATAGCCGCCGCTGAGGTCCGCCTCGGTAATCAGGGCGAAGATGTCGTCCGGGGTCTTGACGAGCAGGGGGATGGACTGGTTGCCAGTGACGCTCTCTACCGGGTTTTCGGAGAAGGAACCCTCATAGGAGAACCCGCCGCTGCCGTAGGGCATATGCCAGAGGGTGGAACCCTGCGGGACTTGGAACGCGGTATTTTCCGCGGTAATCTCAAAATCTTCGTCCGCATGGATCGCATAACGGACGGCGATGCCGTCGTCATAGGAGCGGACTGTCACGTCAAACGGGACGCCGTCCTTGGTAAAGGAAATGGTGCGCTCCTGCGCGCGGTTGACGTATTCCGCCTTTTTGCGGGAGGGGACGGTGTAGGTTTCGTCGATCTGCTTGATCTCCGAAACGCCGCTGTATTCCAGCCCCGTGGAGAAATCCGCCACGCTGGTTTCCATGCCCAGCGCCGCCCAGTCGAGGACGGTTTTGCCCTCCTGCATGGCGATGTAGGACAGGCTGCCCTCAGAGCTCAGCCGCAGGACGGCCTCAATGGAGCCGTTGGGGGAGGGAAGCGTCCAGACGCGACCTTCCACTTCGTCGCCCACGATGAATTCCAGCGATGCGCTGCGGGTGATCCCGTCCAGGGTCGCTTCGCAGGTGATCTGCGCCACGCCGTTTTCGTTGGCCGTTACGATGCCGTCCGCTGAAACAGATGCCACCTCCGGATGGTCGCTGGTGAATACCAGGTCGCCGGGGGCAAAGACGGCGGCGTCCCCGTTCACCAGGGTACCGCTGACAGAGACCGGCACCTGCTCGCCGGGCTGCAACATCTGGTTGTCCGCCTGGAGCGAGATGGACTTTAAGTTCTGCAAAATGGATTCGTCCAGCAGCAGCTTGGCGTCCGCCCAAGTGCTGTGGTCGCCCTGCTTGTCGCCGTCCCCGCCGTCCGTGGTGATGAGGGTCAGGGTTTTCGCATCCGCAGGGATGTCCACATGGATGGGGAGGGGGCCGCTGTCCATCTTGCGGACGTCGCTCCGGTAGGCCTCTTCACCGTCGATCTCCACCACAAATTCGCAGGAGCTCTTTTCTTTCTTGTCGTTGTTGTCGCCGTCGTGGATGCCGACGACCGCTTCAAACGCTTCGACGCCCATGTTTTCGATCGAATAGGTCAAGCTGGACGGCGCATGGATGCAGATGCCCTTTTCGTAGACGATATGGCCGCCGTTGCCATCCCGGAATTGGATGGGGTTTTCATCCAGGCCTTGGTCCTTTTGGGGTTCCCCCCAAGCGGTTGTCATGTCCGTCCATTGCAGGTCGCTGAGGTAGACGACGCCCTCCTGCTCTTCCACCAGCACTTGGCTGGGCTGCGGAGCAACATCCAGCGTGGCCCCCTGCGCAAACGCGACGGTTGCGCCGGAAGCGGCCATCTGCACAGCCAATAGCATGGCTAGAAGCGCTTTTGCCTTTTTTCCTTTCATGATAACTCCTCTCTCCTTCTCGGCGGGTGACCCCCGCTATTTTTTAGGGTAAATCTCTAAATATATTCAAGAAGATATCTTGATATTTAGAGCATTTTGTTAATTTATTAAAACACAGGATATATTTATATTTTATTACAAATTTGAATTATAAAAGAAATATTTTGAAATTAAAGCGAATGGAAGAGAAGAATCCCCCTCTCCGGGCGATGTGCTGGCCCGGAGAGGGGGATAAAATTTGCTTTGGCATAATGCAGCCCGCCGGATAGGGTTCTGTTTCCCGGCTGGAATGGGTCAAAACAGGCGCTCCAACTCCTCCATCTTTTGCCGGAGGAAGGCTTTGGTTTCGGAGACGCTAAAAACGTGGCGGCTGTTTTCCAGATAAGTAAAGAAATCCTCGAAACAGGAGGTTAAAGATTTTTCAAACAAAAGCATAACCCGGAATTGATGGGGGGTATGCTCATAGGAAAAAGCGATGGAGCCATCCCAAAATGCGATCACTTCCAAATGTGCCGGGAAGGGTGTTGGGTTATTGCGCAGCAAGATGCTTTTGAAGGCGGGCGGCTGTTCTTCGCAAAAGCGCCGGAGAAGTTCCCAGCGGTCGCGCGGCTCCAGAGGGGCGTAGATGGAGCTGGGGGTTTGCCGGAAACGCCCGGTACGGCAGAAATAGTCGATGCCTTCCCGTGTGAAAAAGCCGATATAGGCATGCTTTTCTTGTAAAAAAGCCCTCTGCCTATCGCAGTAACCGAGAAACGCTTGGATGATCTCTTCCCGGCCGGGAATATCATAGATGTATTTTTCGAACAGTTCCCGATCCATCGACTGGAGGATGTGCGGGCTACAGGAGCAGACCCAGTGCGGTGCGGCGCACTTTTGGAAAATGTTTTGGTAAAAGCGGATATTATCTGTGACCGTATCCAGAGTGGAGAGCATGAGATTGGCGTTTTTCCGGGCGTCGTTAAAGAGCTTGCGGAAAAAGGCAACATATTCCGCGCCGCGCAGGCATACCGCGTATTTTTGATTATAGGAAAGCTGTAGGGCGCATTCGCTGGTGACAATCAGATAGGGGAGGGAATTGCTGTTTTTAAAATGGGAGGTGATGTTGTCATAATAGTAGTAAGGCTGATAGGATTTGAGGGAGAACATCAGCTCCACGACAGCCCGCAGACAGCCTAAGTTGTAGTGGTTATCCTCCTCTTGCGATTCACTCTCCAGGCAAAGGATGTGCTGCACAGAGCATTCGCGCCCCAAAGTCAATGCGGAGAGGGTGTGGATCAGGAAATCGTAGTCCGGCTGTGCGATGACCAAAATTTCCCCGTTTGGCCGTGCGGTTTCCGCCCCCACCACCGCTTGGACAAGGTTGTTGACCGGAAGGACCCCTGTGCGGACTTCTGAGCATCCGGAAGGAAGGGGCGGGGGTTCCGGAGGAGGAAGCGTTTCAGCAGGTTGCGTGCCCACATATTGGTTGAAAAAATTTAAAAATTCAAGCGTGTGGCGCCTGCGTCGGTAGCGCTCCTCCCCCATGCGTGAAATATCGTAAGCAGCCCTCAGTTCGAAGGCTTGCGTGGGGCTTAGCCGGAGTGCGTCCACAAGGCGGCTCAGGATCTCGGTGCTGGCGGGCAGCCGTTCCCCGTTGATGAATTTGTAGAGGCTGGACCGGTCGATTTTGCTGTTCCGTGCCAAACCGTAGATGGTGAGCTGTCCCTTGTCGATCCTTGGCTGGATCAAGGCTTGTAATTTTTGCGAAAATACCGACATAAATTGTACTTGTTCCTCCTTCCTCTACCTTTTCTTTGCTCGAATAATATCCTTGTTTCCCTTCCTAAAAGGTTCAAAAAAATGGCACAATTTGCTTTATATCCAGTATAACATACTGAAAAAGGCTTTGGTAGCATGCTTTTCCTATAAAATTTGTGAATCAAACCGCTCGGGTTTTGTGAGGAAGCAAAGGGGCAGGCGCTGGCAAAAATATCTGCGGGATACAATCCGGCGGGCGCTTTGCCTCAGGGGTACGCCGGTTTTTGGATAAAACATTCCAAAATCCCGTTAAAATAATGAAAAGACAAAAGGAAGAAAAAGATTTATCCTTTATAAGTACCCCAAAAATCTTCCGGAGGGGAAAAGATGTTTGCCTTGTCCGGCGGGGCGGCCCGATGCTTCCAGATGGGCCGCCGGGGGGGGAGCAAACCAATCCGCTTACAAGGACTGTTTGTGAAATACGGGGCTGGGACGGCAATCCGACTGTTCCAGCCCTGTATTTTTTAGAACGGCACGCCTCTTGTTTGGATTCCATTTGTCATCCATTTGTAACCATTTTCTTGAAAAATTTCAGGAAGCCGCCGTGTATTGAGTATGACAGAACAAAGGGGGCGGATACAGAAAGGATAGGAGGGATTTGATTGAAACAGATGAAGCAAAAAGGGATTGCGCTGGCAATCGGGTTGGCCATGCTTTGCAGCGGATGGCTGACCGCGTGCAGCGGGCAGAGCAATGGGACGGATGCGACAGCGGCCGCTGAATCCCCCTCTGCGGAATACGGCGCGATGGATACGGTGGGCGGCGCGATGCCGCAAGCGGCAAATGAGGAAAGCGCCGTGGAGACGGATGCGGGCGCAGGAGGCTTGGATACGGCGGCGCGGCCCACGGACGGCGAAAAACTGATTGAAAACTTATACTATGAGATTGAGACCTTACAGTTTGACGACTCGGTTGAACAAATCCAAAGCTTGTATGAGAGCTTAGGAGGCTATGTGCAGGAGTCCAGCGTCGAGGGCCTTTCCGGGCAGAGCCTGCGCTTTGCGCACTACATCCTGCGGATTCCCCAGGAAAAGGCGGCCCAGCTCAAGGAGCGCACCGCGGAGCTCGGGAATGTCCTGCGGACAGATTCCAGCGTGCAGAATGTCACCGACGAGTATTACGACATTGAAGCCCGCCTCAAAAGCCTGCGCACCCAGGAAGAACGGCTCCTGGCGCTGTTGGAACAATCTGGTTCCCTGGAGGATATTGTGCAGTTGGAACAAGCGCTTTCCGATGTGACCTATGAGATTGAAAAGCTGACAGGCACCCTGCGCAATTATGACTCTTTAATCGAATATATGACCGTCACCATCGACCTACGGGAGGTCACCAGGGAAACCGAAGTCACCCAGGCGCCTGTCACATTGGGGGAACGGATCGCCGCGCAGTTCCATTCCACCATGGCGGGCCTGGGCCAATTCGGGGAGGCCGTCCTAGTTTTTGTGGTGGGCGGCCTGCCGGTCTGGATTCTCCTGGCAGCTGTATGCCTGGCCGTGCTCCTCATTGTGCGGCTTTGGAAGCGTTCCCGCAAAAAAAAGAAAGGGCAACTGCCCGAAACCCATTCCGATGGTCCAGATGATCCAGAAGAAAACTCGAACAAAGATCCCAATATAAATGAATAAACGGAGGAAACAACGATGAAACGATTCAAGAAAATCACCGCGATGGCGCTGGTATGCGCCCTGTTGATGAGTATGCCGGCGCTGGGCGCGTCGGCAGATACAGAGCCGGTTGCGTCTGTGAACGAACCTACGCTGATCAGCGAGGAGCAGCAGGAGCAAAACTACGCTTCTGCCGCCGCAGATTTCTCCATGAAGCTCTTCCAGAACAGCATGGATTCCCAGAAGAACAGCGTGATTTCCCCGCTCTCGGTTTACCTGGCGTTGGGAATGACTGCCAACGGCGCGGAGGAAAACACGCTCGATCAGTTCGAATCCGTACTGGGGGGCGGCAAGGTCAGCCTGGAGGAGATCAACCGCAACAATGCGAAGCTCCTCTATGGCCTGCGCTCCAATGAGGACCGCAAGCTGCGCATTGCAGATTCCATCTGGTTTGATACGGCAAAAGAGCTGACCGTGAACCAATCCTTCCTCAATACGAACGCCCAATACTATGGCGCGGGCATTTTCCAGCAGGATTTCAAGGAGCCGGGGACATTGGACCGGATCAACGGATGGGTGAGCGACAATACCGAGGGAAAGATCCCCGCGATCCTGGATGAAATGGACCAGGACGCCATCATGTATTTGATCAATACCGTCCTGTTTGAAGCAAACTGGATGGTCCCCTATGACGAGAGCCAGGTGGAGCAGGGGACCTTCCATGCGGCGGGCGGCGACCAAAACGCTACCTTTATGACCTCCAAGGAGACCTATTTGAAGGACGGCGGCGCACAGGGCATGCTGAAATATTTCAGAGACGGCCGCTTGGCGTTGGCCGCAGTGCTGCCCCCGGCGGGACAGAATGTGGAGCAGTATGTCAAGTCTTTGACCGGCGAAAAGTGGCTCTCCCTGATGCAGTCCGCCGGGGTGGAAGAGGCGAACAGCCATCTGCCCAAATTCAAGTTTGAATATGAGAAAAAACTCGCAGAGCCGCTCAAGCAGATGGGCCTGACCGATGCGTTCGACGTGCAGAAGGCGGACTTTACCGAACTCGGCACGTACCAGAACCGCAACATCTCGGTCAATGAAGTGCTGCATAAGGCGTTTATCGAAGTCGACGAAGCGGGCGCAAAAGCCGGCGCCGCAACGGCGGTCGAGATGATCGCACGCATGTCCATGCCGGTCGGCGAGCCGGTGGAGCTCTGGTTTGACCAGCCGTTTGTCTGCGCGATTGTGGATACCGAAACCAACCTGCCGCTGTTTATCGGCACGGTGCAGAATCCGACAGCGGAATAATCCGCGTGCCAGAAGGCGGAAGGGTGGAAAGGCAAAAGGAGGGACGGGCGATGGCAAAGAAAGCGGCAGCGCTATTTTGTGCAGCGTTGTGTGCAGCGGCCCTCGCTGCATGCCGTGCGGAACCGCCGGCAGGGGGCTTTGCCGCTTCCTCGCAGCCGGCCCCTTCCAGCAACGGATCGGAGATCCTAGAGGGGGATGCATCCGAAGCGGAAAATCCCCCTCAAGAGGCCGAACGTTCCGAGGAAGACCAAATGGCCTTGGCAGCGGGCAAAGCGGTCTTTGACTGGATCTACCCGCTGGACAGCGCCTTGAACAGCGATATTGCTTTGATCGCGGTGGATATGACGGCGTTCGATCTCTCAGAGGATGGAAAAGAAGATTTGCTCCAGTATATAGAAGAGCAAAGCGGTTATCCTGCCCGGGAAGCCACAGCGGAGCAATTGGGAGACGAGGGACTCCTGAATGAAGACGGTTTCCAGAATGGAATCCTTCTCACGATGTCCTTATCAATGGAAGGGGAAGACCGTGCCGCCTTTTCTGCCAGCAAGTACAGCAGCTCTTTGGGCGCTGTTGGGACGAACAATGGAACCCTAAAGCGGGATGGGGACACATGGACAATTGACGCAGAGCAAATGGATGTGTGGATTTCCTGATCCAAATAAAATAGATCAAAAAGCCGCCCGGCAAAACTGCCGGGCGGCTTTTTGTGGCGCAATGGCAGCCCAGAAAGGCCAGAGCAAGAAATCCTTCTACTGTAACTGTGTGGTCAAATTTTGCTCGTTTAAAATAAAATCGCAATATAGTTTAGGACACCACAATTTATTCCATTGACAAGGATTTCCATTTAAGATATCATAGACATGTATCTAAAATTACGCATAATTTGAGGGAAATATTGTGGATATTCTATTGCGGATCAGCTGGATGTGCAGACTTTTTCGACTGTAGCAAAGTGGATTCACAATAGTGCTCCTTCTGATTCCGGAAAGGAGGGGATAACGGCTGAAGCGCACAGGTTACGCTGCCGCCATGAAAGAGAGCTTTGTCCCACTCATTTGGGGCAGGGCGGCGGTTGCCGCCCACAAAAAACGGTGAAATGGGACTCCTGTTTCACCGGATGAACCGTTTGGATGTTTTAACGACCATCCAAAGATTGTCCAAAAGGGAGAGAAACGAGTATGAAAAGGAAAAAGAACCGGATCTTAAGCCTGGTGCTGTGCGCATCCATCGTTTTGTCCGGCGGCGCACCGATGACGTTTGCATCCGCAGCGGATGAGAATGTCGCGGTTGCTGCTCAGGTGAACGAGAATGGGTATACATCAGAAATCATCGGCAGAGTGCGCGTTCAGGTCCTGTCCCCGACGGTTGTGCGTCTGGAAGAACAGGGGCCGGAAGGGTTTGAGGACCGCGAAACCTTCCATATTGCCAACCGTGACAATTGGGAAGGGACGGGAGTTACCCGCGAAGATGTGGACGGCAGCGTCATCCTGCGCACCAGCGCGTTTGACATCACTGTTCCCGCGGATGCGCAGGACATCACCGGCATCACCATTTCCGACAAAGAGGGCAACCTCCTGTGGAAATATAAGGGCATGCCGGGCAGCAAGGTCTATTTGCCCGATCCAGGCGAGGAAGTGTATGCCTGGGAGATGAGCGATACCCCGCGTATGACCGTGCCGGAGTGGGGCTTTACACCGCAGCCGGCGGAAAACACGGAAAACGTGGACACCAACGGCTTTGATACAAACAACGACGCCCCGGATATGTACGTCTTCCTGCCGCAGGGCGACGGCGTACAGCTCCGCAAGGACTTTAACAAGCTGACCGGCCAGACCGAGATGCTTCCGCTTTCGGCCCTTGGCGCATGGGACAGCCGCTATTATGCAAACACCCAGGAACAGGCGTTGAAGCAGATCCGGGATTACCATGAGACCTATCAGGTCCCGCTGGATAACCTCGTTATCGATACCGACTGGCGCAAGAGCATCGGAACCAGCGGCACCGGCTATGAGATCAACACCGATCTGTTCCCGGATATGGAAGGCTTCCTCCAGGAGGCAAACGACATGGGCGTCAACGTCATGTTCAACGACCATCCGGAGCCGACCAGGGACGATGGGACAGGCGAGGAACGCATCGCCATCGATTCGGATGAAGTGAAGTTCCGCTTTGATAACCTGACCCACATTTTGGATCTGGGACTTGAGGGCTGGTGGTACGACCGCAACTGGTCCACGACCATCAAAGCGCCGGAGGGCTTCACCCATGAGGCGATCGGTGCCTCCATCTATTCGTATGCACAGAAGGCTGTGTATCCGGACGAGCGTTTGTTCATGATGAGCAACGTCGACGGCAGCTCCAACGGCGCCGACATCGGCGCGCCGGATGTTGCGCAGCACCGCTACGGCATCACCTGGACCGGCGACACCGTCGGCCACCAGGAGACATTGCAGGACGAGCTGGAGTTCACCGTACAGTACGGTGCAATCGCCGGCCTGCCGTACATTTCCTCCGATATCGGTAGCCATATGACCAATACCGACAGCATGACGGCGGATGAGTACGTCAAATGGATGCAGTATGGCACGCTGTCCCCGATCTACCGCCCGCACTGCACTTGGGTTGGTTCCGCGGACGAGGGCCGTATGCCTTGGCTGAAGGGCGAGGATGCATTGAACATTATCCGCGATTATGTCAACCTGCGTTATCGCCTGCTTCCGACCTACTACAACCTGTCCCATGAGAACTATGAGACCGGTATGCCATTGGTCAGAAGACTGGACTTCGAATATCCCGAGTATGAGAGCGCTGCCAGAAATGACCAGTACCTGCTCGGCGAGGATATCCTGATTGCGCCCACCATCACCGATACCGAGGGCGGCGATCCAGCGGTTCCCGCAGCATGGCTGAAGACCCCGGACGGGGAGCAGGGTTTGAAGGCAGAGTTCTTCAACAACAAAAATCTGGAAGGCGAGCCGGTTGCAGTCAAGACGGTTGACAACATCAACTTCGACTGGGGCAAGGATTCCCCGGCGTTCGGCGTGAACGACGGCGATTTCAGCATCCGCTTCACTGGCAAGATCACCATCGGCGACCAGGACGTCCAGCTCCAGACCTACAGTGACGACGGCGCCCGTATCTTTATCAACGACGAGATGTTTGTCGATTCCTGGAAAGATCAGGGGCCCACTGCGCTGGCGTCCGAGGGCATCTTGAAGGCCGGCGAAACGTATGACCTGCGCTTCGAGTACTATGACGGAGAGAACGAGGCTATCTGCAAGATGCAGTACATCCCGCAGGGCGAAAAGGTAGAGGATACTTGCACGCGCACCGTGTGGATCCCGGAAGGCGAATGGATTGACGCATTCTCCGGCGAGACCATCTATGGCCCGCGCAGCATCGAAGTAGAGGCCCCCATCAGCGAGACCCCGATGTACATCCGCAAGGGCTCCGTTATCCCGCTGGCCGACGAGATGATGACCACGAAGGAGAAGGATTGGAGCCATATGACGCTGGACGTTTATCCGTCCACCCGTCAGAGCGATACCACGACCCTCTATGAGGACGACACCATTTCCAACGATTATCAGGAAGGCATGTTCCGCACCACCGAGCTCTCCACGAAGTTTGTGGACGGCAAGGTTTTCATCGTCATCGGTGCGGCAAACGGAACCTTTGACGGCGACCGGTGCTTCAACGACCGCAGCTGGACCGTGCGCATCCATCAGCCGGAGGGCTGGGGCGAGCTGCAGAGCGTGAGCAACGGCACAGACGATCTCTCCTTCACGAAGGTGGAGCAGGATACCGACGCAATGCCGATGGAAGTGGAAGGCGGCGCAGCGGACGGCGTGGTTTACGAAGTGAAAGTCTCCGGCGACGTCTATGAGGCGATGCAGCTGGTTGCTACCTTCGAAAACCCGGTTGACCCGGAAATCCCGGACCTCGACTACGACGAGCCGCAGACTTACGAAGGCTATAAGCAGCCCGTGGAGCGCACCATCGACGTCAGCGACGAAATGCCGTATGTTGTGGATCTGACTTCCCTGGGCAACCTGGATTGGGTACAGCCGAACGTCAACGATTACAGAGAGACCGTGCGGAAGGATACCACCACCCCGCAGATCACCTTCCTCAAGCAGTATGCCCGCAGTTTAGCCGGCTTTACCGACTATTGCACAACCTTCAGCTATTCGGACGGCCTGCCGATCCAGAATGTAGAAGCAACCCGCAATGGTTCGGTTATCTTTGATACCGGCGCCAGCTTCCAATTTACCGTGCAGGCGACCGAGCAGCCGAAACAGTTGATCCTATTCATCGGCGGATGGAAGAGCCAGGCGAAACTGGAAGTCTTCGATAAATCCGCGGACACGGAGATCGACACCTATACCTTTGGCGATGAAGAGAAATCCTATTACCGTATGGTCACCATCGACATGACCTCGGATACCGGCACGGATCTGGTGGTTCGTTACACAAAGACGGCTGATGGAACCCAGGACGGAAATATCACCTTCGCAGCGGCAGCGCTCCGCGACCCGAACGCAGAACCCGGCGAAGAGGACAATAAGGCAGTGGAACGCACGGTTGAAGTGACGGATCAGTATCCGGCGAAAGTAAACCTGACCGAAGAGGGCAACCTGGACTGGATCCACCTTGGCCAGGCATCGACCTCTATCATCAACCGCAAAGCAGTCGAGGAAAAGCAGCTGGTTCTGACAAATTCTGCTGACCTCATCGACTTTGACGATCATCCGACAGCATTCAGCTGGACGGACGGCTCCCCGGATAAGGAAGCAACCGATCTGATCACCGGTTTGCAGCAGAGCAAGCTGGGCAGCGACTTTACCTTGCAGGTGAAGGCAGGCCCGCAGGAAAAGACCTTGAAGCTCTATATCGGTGGATGGAAGGGCGCAGGCCGGTTGACGGTTTACGATGCTTCCGGCGTGACGGAGAACCAGGTCTATGACTTTGAAAACATGGACACCAACTTCTACCGCACGGTTACCATTAACCTGAAAGCAGAAACTGAATGTACGCTGTATGTGCGCTATGAACTCGTTGCACAGAACGGCGGCAACGTCTCCTTTGTGGCCGCAACCTTGAATGGGCCTGAGCAGGAGGCAAACGTGGATCTTGGCCTGGAAGCACCGGAGACGGTTGCAGCGGGCAGCGAGTTTGAAGTGAAGGGCACGATCGGCGGCCTGGATACGCTGGAAGGGCCTGTAGCAGGCTTGCAGATGATCATGACGTATCCGGAAGGCATGACCTGCACCGAGGTTACGCCGAACGAGGCGATCAAGGACGAGATGGCCTATAGCATCCATGACGATGTATTGGAGGTAAACTTTGGATACATCTCTGGGGATCTCGAAGCGGGCCTGCCGGTG
>NZ_JADMOD010000025.1:0-27076 GCF_015558525.1 Anaeromassilibacillus sp. D41t1_190614_C2
GGCTTCGACGTCCTTCGCCGCCTGCAAGGCTGCTTCATACTTCTCCTGTACGGATTCCACTGCTTCCGCAGCTTCGTTCGCCCGGCCCTCTGCAATTTCAATTGCAGCGCGCAGGTTCTGCTTGTCTACCACTGTGAAGCCAAGCTCGATCGTGGTGTCCGCGTTCGGCATAGCCGCGCTGTACACATACTCGGCAACGTCAAAGCTGTCTTCCGCAATGGCCTCGCCGTTCACGGTGACGCCTGCGATCTCGCGGCCTTCCACTCTGGGCGTGAAGGTCAGCTCGAGCGCATCCTCCGCCATCACGACATCTTTATATGCGCCGATCAGGTTGGCGATCGTCTGGCTCTCGCCGTTGATGCTCAGTTCAACGGTGTTCGGGAAGGTGACCGTCAGCATGTGCTCGCTCGGCTCACCATCGACTGTGATGGTGACCGGCGCGGTGTAGAGGTCATACGTCTTATCGTTCATCTGGGAATCCACGCGCAGGGTCACGGTAGCGGTGCCCGCCTTGAGGCCCGTGATGGTGTTGCCGGAAACATTGATGCAATCTTCGCCGTCCAGCACCACGATTTCCGGCGTATCGTAGGTGACAATGTCATGGACGTTCGTTTCGCCGGTTGCCTTCAGGGAGATGGATTCGCCCGTACCGACGGTGTACGCATCCTGCTCCGCTTCAGCGCCAAAGACATAATCCATGGCCCAGTTTGCATAGTTGGTGGTCAGTCCGTTGATGCCGTGGTCGATGGCCCAATCAAAGGCGCTGCGGTTGTTGTAAGTCCACGGCCACAGGGTCATGCCGCGGCCCTGCATCTGCTCCACAAACATCTCGTTGTGGATCGCCGCGTAGGAGGGGTTGAAAGTCGTATTCATCGGCAGGACCTGGTTGAGTGCTTTGCTTACGGTCTCCATGGGGTTGTCTGCATTGACTCTGCCCACGCCGCTGAGGTAGCCGAGGGAAAGGGTCGGCAGCTCTTCCAGTGCAATCGGCACGCTCTTCGCGTTAAAGGTGATCGCGCACACCTGGTCTTCCAGACCATATTCCTTGACCAGATCCAGGGCGGCTTTTTCAATGCCATCCGAGTTATCCTTCAGTTCCAGGAACAGGACGACGTCCTTGCCCTGCATGTATTCCAGCTGCTCGCGGAGCGTGGGGATCTGCTCGCCTGCGAATTCCGGCCCATAGTAGGAGCCCGCATCCAGCAGCTTGATCTGCTCCAGGGTGAGGTCCTTCGGACGGCAGTTCTCACGGGTCACGCCGTTGGTGAACACGCTGTCCGGAATCTTTGTATTGGTGAGGATATCGGTGGTACGGGCGAAGGTATCGTCGTGGAGGATGATGACCTCGCCGTCCTTCGTGAGGTATACGTCGTTTTCAAACATCTGCGCGCCGAAATCTTCAAACGCCATGATATAGCCTGCCATGGTGTTTTCCGGGGCGTTGGCGGGAGTGCCGCGGTGCCCGATGATGAAGGAGCGGCGCGTGATGGTGCGGTCCGTAAAGATCTCCGCAAGGTTGCCCAGCTGCTCCGGCTCGCTGGTGATCACGCCGTTTGCACCGGACTGGATGGCCTTAAACTGGCCAACTACGGTGTCGTCCGAGAGCACCCAGACGGACATCAGGCGGCGCTGCATTTCTTCGACGATCTCCTTCGTCGCAGCGGACTGCCGGATGATAATGTTCTTCGCCTTTGCGACGTTGGTGTTGCCCACCGCCTCATAAGCGTCTTCCAGCGTCAGGGTTTCCTGATCCAAAATCAAGCTTGCGCGGGTGGTGGTCGCCTGATCGCGGAAGGAGCGCAGCAGGTCGCGGTCCGTGCTGGCCACCTGCAAATCGACCAGATTGTTTTCCTCAATATAGGCTGCCAATGCGTTTGCTGCATCCGCATCGTCCAGCTCCAGCAGCAGGATCAGCTTGCCATAGAGCTTGTCGATCACATCTGCCAAGCTGCCCAGGCGGGTTTCGCCGCTGTAGCAGACCAATTCGCCGTCTTCCAGCTCGACCTTGAGCATCACGCTGCTGGTCACGTCGTCGTTGATCAGCGCATCCGCATCGTCCAGGCTGGCGAGGCTGTCTGCAATGACCGTCGGGGCGGATACCAGGTTTTCATTCAAGGTTTTGACCGGCGCATAGCCCTCCATCAGTTGCCCTTCAACGGTGATGGTGACCGGCGCGGTGTAGAGGTCATACGTCTTATCGTTCATCTGGGAATCCACGCGCAGGGTCACGGTAGCGGTGCCCGCCTTGAGGCCCGTGATGGTGTTGCCGGAAACATTGATGCAATCTTCGCCGTCCAGCACCACGATCTCCGGTGTGTCGTAGGTGACAACGTCGTGGATGTTTGTTTCGCCGGTTGCCTTCAGGGAGATGGATTCGCCCGCATTGACGGTGTACGCATCCTGCTCCGCCTCAGCGCCAAAGACATAATCCATGGCCCAGTTTGCATAGTTGGTGGTCAAGCCGTTGATGCCGTGATCGATGGCCCAGTCAAAGGCGCTGCGGTCATTATAGGTCCACGGCCACAGGGTCATGCCGCGGCCCTGCATCTGCTCGATGAACATCTCGTTGTGGATGGCTCCGTAAGAGGGGTTGAAGGTCGTGTTCATGGGCAGGACCTGGTTGAGCGCTTTGCGCACTGTCACCATCGGGTTGTTGGTGTCCACGCTGCCCACGCCGCTGAGGTAGCCGAGGGAAAGGGTCGGCATCCCGTCGAGCGCAATCGGCACGCTCTTCGCGTTAAAGGTAATTGCACACACCTGGTCTTCCAGGCCATATTCCTTGACCAGATCCATGCATGCCTTTTCAATGCCGTCGGAAGCGTCCTTCAGCTCGAGGAACATCACCACATCTTTGCCGATCATGTATTCCAGATGTTCGCGGAGCGTGGGGATCTGCTCGCCTACGAACTCCGGCCCATAGTAGGAGCCAGCGTCCAGCAGTTTGATCTGATCGAGTGTCAGATCCTTCGGGCGGCAGTTCTGGCGGGTCACGCCGTTGGTGAACACGCTGTCCGGAATCTTTGTATTGGTGAGGATATCGGTGGTACGGGCGAAGGTATCGTCGTGGAGGATGATGACCTCGCCGTCCTTCGTGAGGTATACATCGTTTTCAAACATCTGCGCGCCAAAGTCCTCATAGGCCATGATAAAGCTCGCCATGGTGTTCTCCGGTGCGTTGCCGGGGGTGCCGCGGTGCCCGATGATGAAGGAGCGGCGCGTGATGGTGCGGCCGGTAAAGATCTCCGCAAGGTTGCCGAGCTGCTCCGGCTCGCCGGTGATCACGCCGTTTGCACCGGACTGGATGGCCTTAAACTGGCCAACTACGGTGTCGTCCGAGAGCACCCAGACGGACATCAGGCGGCGCTGCATTTCTTCGACGATCTCCTTCGTCGCAGCGGACTGGCGGATGATGATGTTCTTTGCCTTTGCAATGTTGGTGTTGCCCACCGCCTCATAAGCGTCTTCCAGCGTCAGAGTTTCCTGATCCAAAATCAAGCTTGCGCGGGTGGTGGTTGCCTGGTCGCGGAAGGAGCGCAGCAGGTCGCGGTCCGTGCTGGCCACCTGCAAATCTTCCAGCTTGTTCTCGTCGATATAGGCTGCCAATGCGTTTGCCGTATCCGCATCGTCCAGCTCCAGCAGCAGGATCAGCTTGCCATAGAGCTTGTCGATCACATCTGCGAAGCTGCCCAGGCGGGTTTCGCCGCTGTAGCAGACCAATTCGCCGTCTTCCAACTCGACCTTGAGCATCACGCTGCTGGTCACGTCGTCGTTGATCAGCGCATCCGCATCGTCCAGGCTGGCGAGGCTGTCCACAATGACCGTCGGGGCGGATACCAGGTTTTCATTCAAGGTTTTGACCTGTGCATAATTGTTTTCCGGCTTCGGGAGCTCCGGCAGCGGTTCCGGATTCAGACGGACCGTCAGGTTGTCGAAGCGCACCGTCACATTGTTGGACTGCAGGCCGATGTCGCCCGCAGTAAGGTCGGTTGCCTTGTCCGTAAAGATCAGCTCTTCGCCGTCGATCCACTGCTTCACGCGCTCGCCGGTGATGGTGAGCTTCAGGTGATGCGTGGCGCCGTATTCCATCTTCTCGTCAAAGGATGCGGTTTCACGGACATCCCAGGAACCGCTGGCCGTCATGACGGCAAACTCCACGCCGTTCGTCGCGGTGGAATCCTGGCGCACGGCAAACTGGTAATACGGACGGTCCTCGTTCTGGATGCGGTACATGATCGAGGCCCAGCGCGCGGAGTCGCTTGCCGCCATAAAGGTCATATCCGCCTCGATGGTGTAGTCCGTCACGCCTTCCGGCATGGGGACGATAAAGCGGGTGCTTGGCTGCATTTCCAGGAAATGGTTGCCGCCCTCTTCCTTGATTTCGTATCCGCCGCCGATCTGTTTCCAATCCGCCGGCAGGGTTCCGTCTTCAAAGTCAACGTTCATGAACACGTCGTCGGTTTCATCCGCACGCACCCAAACCAGGATGCTGTCGGACGCGCCGTCGATCGTCGCGGTTACGGTGGCGACGCCTTCGCCAACGCCGACGAACTGCCCATTCTCAATTTTTACTACAGACTCGTCGGAGGAGGCCAGGGCCATCCCTTCGGAGTCGCCGGAGAGGACCTGATTTTCCAGGAGCTCATCCACAGCGTCGAACTTCAGCGCGGATACCGGGACGCTCTGCCCGACCACGCCTGTATAGATGCTCTGCTTATCCTGTACATGCAGTTCCGTGATCGCCGGTTCCCGGTCGGACGGGGTGACCTCGATCTCCTTTGTGAACAAGCGGTTCGCCACGATCACCGAGATGGTGGCCTTGCCGGTGTTCAGGGAGCGGATGGTGCCATCCTCCAGGATGCGCAGCACGGCCGGGTCGCTGGAATAGACCTTTGCGTCCTTCCTGTCCACTGCGATGGTCGCGCCATTGGAGCACGCCGCAGAGATTTCCATCTCCGGCAGGACCGAAAGCTGCTCGATGCTGTCCGGCAGGCCCTCCACGTTGAGCGTGTCGATGTCCAGGCGGCGGATGACGAGGTTGTCAAACGTGGCTTTCATCTGGTCCACCTGCAAGCCGAAGCGGCCGCGCGCCTGCAAATCGCTCTCCATGGTGGCCGGGCGGGAGGTTCCCAGGTGCTCATAGGTATTGACACTGTGGTCAAAGCGCTCTTCCTCTTTCGAGCCGGTGCGCACATGGGTGAGGTTCTGGCCCAGCGCCGCGATCGAGAGATGGTACGTATCGCCAACCGTCAGCGCCTGGGCCTCGCTGGTGCCGTTCGTGTTGACAAACGCAGTGGGCCAGGTGTTGTCTGCGCCCTTCATGGAGATCTCTCCCGCACCGTTCAGGCGGTTTGTGAAATGGTAGTATCCAAAGCCGTTGTCCTGCGGGGCGCGGTAGAAGGCGGAAAGCCAACGGCCCGTATTGACCGCGTCCTCAAAGGTGACGTCCAGGTCATAGGTGAAGTTATCGCCCAGGGCGGGGAGGGCGATGCGGCGCTCGATTTCCCCGCTGCGGGAGAAGTCGGCCACAAGCTTGCCGTCCTGCACGGACCAGCCGGTCTCCTGGCCTTCCGCCGGGGCAAAGCCCTCCGGCAGTTCCCCGTTCGCTACATCGTCAAAATTCTGCTGGTAGATGACGCCGTCGTCGGTGTTTTCCACCACTTCGGTGGAAAGGCTCATATTGCCAAACCCGGCGGTGTCGTTCCAGAAGCTGGTGCGGTCATTGGTCTCCCAGAGCAGATAATCCACTTCGCCGGAACCATGGGAGGCGTTTTTGTTATCCACACCGATGTCAAATCCAAAGTCCTTTTGCAGATAGGGGTCGATCCCCAGGCTGTCCCACGGCACTGCAATTTCCGCGGTCCAGCCGTTGTCCGTATCGGACGTGGCAGCCAGGATGTTGCGGCTCAGTTCTTCACGGGCTTCCTGCGAGGCAACGACGCCGCCGCCAAAGAGGATATAGGGGTCAAACGCGTCGTCGGGATTGTAGCCGACGCCGATCTGCCAGTCGCTCTCCGTATAGGGAGAACTCTTGTGGTTGGTCTTGTCGAAGAACAGGTTGACCACGTCGCCCTCCATCCAGGCGCTGCCTGCGATGCGGTCGGTATCGTTTTCCACCTGTACCGCGACATACAGATACTGATAATCCCACAGGACGTCAAACGACGCGCTGTGCTCCGTCCCACCCTGCAGAGGCTTTTCCATCGCATGCTGCATGGACCAGACGGAGTCGCCCAACTGCCCGTCGATGACCGGCATAGCGCTGACCATCCGGGGCTCCAACTGGGCGGTCTCCTGCTGGGCTGCATACGCCACCGGCAGGCCGCCCATCGCAGCCGTTATCTGGGTGGCCGCCAGCAGGGCGCAGAGTGCCTTTTTCACATTCATTCGGTTCCCTCCAAATCTTACTGTATCGTTTGCCTACATTCGTACGAAAGAAAGCCTACAACATCTCTGTTGGAAGGAAATAAAAACCATGTTAATTTTCATTTAATTGTTATTGTAAAAAATTTTACATAAAGTTGTCGAATTAGCCTTCCTATCGCGGAAGGATATTCGTTATTATGCCTAATAATCAGTCGCGTCATATTGGATTGTTTCGGCATCCTCCCGAGGACACCGGCGCAGGCCAGGCTGCTTCCCGGCAACGCCCGCCGGGCAAAACGAAAAGGGGCGCGGCCCCGCCGCCCGGTTTTCCCGGGAAACAGCGGGGCCGCGCCCCTTTTCGATCCGATGGTTTTCTCTGCACCTCGCCCAGAGCGGCGAAGCGGGTTAATCCAGCTCCAACGCACCTGTATACAACTGATAATAGGTGCCCTTGAGCTTGATCAGGTCTTCGTGGGTGCCGCGCTCGATGATGCGGCCGTGATCCAAAACCATGATCGCGTCGGCATTCTGCACGGTGGACAGGCGGTGCGCAATGACAAAGGTCGTGCGTCCAGTCATCAAGGCATCCATGCCGCGCTGCACAATCGCCTCGGTGTGGGTGTCGATCGAACTCGTCGCCTCGTCCAAAATCATGACAGGCGGGTCGGCGACCGCCGCGCGGGCAATGGCCAGCAGCTGGCGCTGGCCCTGGCTGAGGTTCGCGCCGTTGCCGGTCAGCATGGTGTTATAGCCTTCGGGCAAGCGGCGGATGAAGTCGTCCGCACCGGCCAGCTTCGCGGCCGCGATGCACTCGTCGTCGTGGGCGTTGAGGTTGCCGTAGCGGATGTTTTCCATCACGGTGCCGGTGAAGAGGTTGGTATCCTGCAACACGATGCCGAGGCTGTGGCGCAGGTCCGCCTTCTTGATCTTATTGATATTGATATCGTCGTAGCGGATCTTGCCATCCGCGATGTCGTAGAAGCGGTTGATCAGGTTGGTGATCGTCGTCTTCCCTGCGCCGGTCGACCCAACAAAGGCGACCTTCTGGCCCGGCTTTGCATACAGCGAGATGTTATGCAGCACCGTCTTGCCCGGCTCATAGGCAAAGTCGACGTCGTAGAAGCGGACGTCGCCGCGCATGCGTGTGTAGGTGACCGTGCCGTCGTGGTGGGGATGCTTCCACGCCCAGACGTTGGTGCGCTCCGGGTATTCCTCCAGGGTGCCGTCGGCGTTCTCACGGGCGTTGACCAGCGTGACATAGCCGTCGTCGGTCTCGGGTTCCTCGTCCAGCAGGGCGAAGATGCGGTGCGCACCGGCCAGGCCCATAACGACCATGTTGACCTGGTTGGACACCTGGCCGATGGCGCCGGCAAACTGCTTGGTCATGTTCAGGAAGGGCACGACAATGCTGATGCTGAATGCCATGCCGGAAATGCTGAAGTTGGGCGCGCCGTTCAACAGCAGGGCGCCGCCCACCAGCGCGACAATCACATACATAACATTGCCGATGTTTGCCAACAGCGGCATCAGGATATTCGCATAGCGGTGGGCCTTTTCCGCGTTGCCAAACAACTCGTCGTTGACCTTATCGAAATCCTCTTTGGCGCCTTCCTCATGGCAGAAGACCTTGATGACCTTCTGGCCGTTCATCATTTCCTCCATAAAGCCCTCGGTGCGGGCGATGGCTTCCTGCTGCTTGAGGAAGTAGCGGGAGGAATGGCCGCTGACGTAGCGGGTGACGAAAAACATGATGATGACGCCCGCAACGACGACCAGGGCCAGCCAAATGCTGTAATAGACCATGATGCCGAAAACGGTCAGCAACGTAATCGCGGAGATCAAGGTCTGCGGGAAGCTCTGGCTGATCATCTGGCGCAACGTATCGATATCGTTGGTGTAGTAACTCATGATATCGCCGTGGTTATGGGTATCGAAATAGCGGATGGGAAGGTCCTGCATATGGTCAAACATCTTTTCACGCAGCTTGGCCAAGGTTCCCTGGGTGATCGTAGCCATCATCTGGGTGTACAATACACCGGCAATCAAACTGATGATATACATGGTAACCAAAATTGCCAGCAGGCTGAAAATACGGCCCGAAGCCGAAGCCCAGTCACCGGTCTGGAAGGTATCCTCCACAACGGCGATGACGTTCTGCATAAAGACGGAAGGCATGGAGCTGACGACTGCGTTGATAATAATGCAGACCAGCGTGAGCGGCAGCATCACTGGGAAAAAGCGGAAGATGGTGCGGACCAAGCGGCGGAACACGCCCTTTGGCGCGCGGCGGCCCCGTGCAGTGCTGGTGTTATTGGGCATCCTTCTCACCTCCTGCTCTGTTCTGCGAACGATAGATGTCTCGGTAAACCTCATTGGTTGCCATCAGTTCCTCGTGGTTGCCGATAGCCTTGATGCAGCCGCCTTCCATAACAATAATGCGGTCGGCATCCTGCACGCTGGCAACACGCTGGGCGATGATGATCTTGGTGGTCTCCGGGATAAACTCGCGGAAGCCTTTGCGGATCAGCGCATCCGTACGGGTATCGACAGCGCTGGTGGAATCGTCCAGGATTAAGATCTTGGGCTTTTTCAGAAGCGCGCGGGCGATGCACAAACGCTGCTTCTGGCCGCCGGATACGTTCGTACCGCCCTGTTCGATCCATGTATCGTATTTATCGGGGAACTGCTGGATGAACTCGTCGGCCTGGGCCAAACGGCAGGCCTCTTCCATCTCGGCGTCGGTGGCGTTGGGGTTGCCCCAGCGCAGGTTGTCTTTGATCGTGCCGGAGAACAGGACGTTCTTTTGCAGCACCACAGCCACCTGGTTGCGCAGGGCCTCCAGGTCGTACTTGCGCACGTCAACGCCGCCAACGCGGACGCTGCCTTCGGTCACGTCATATAGGCGGGGGATCAGCTGGACCAGGGACGACTTGGACGAACCGGTGCCGCCCAAGATGCCGATGACCTCGCCCGACTTGATGTGCAGGTTGATATCGGCCAGCGCCATGCGGTCGGCCTTTTCAGAATACTTAAAGCTGACGTTGTCGAAATCGACAGACCCGTCCTTGACCTCGGTCAGAGCGTTTTCCGGGCTTCTCAACGAGCTTTCTTCGCTGAGCACCTCAACGATACGTTCGGCGGATTCAATCGACATGGTGATCATAACAAACACCATGGAGAGCATCATCAAGCTCATCAAAATCTGGAAGCTGTACGTCAGCATAGAGGACATCTGGCCAACATTGAGGGCCAGGCCACGGCTGGTGATAACGGCGTAAGAACCGTAGGACAACACAAAGACCATGCCGGCATAGACGCAGAACTGCATCATGGGGTTGTTGATGGCCATAATCCGCTCGGCGCGGGTGAAATCCTTCCGGACGTCTTCGGCCGCAACACCGAACTTTTTCTTCTCATAGTCCTCGCGCACATAGGACTTCACGACGCGCATGGCCTGTACATTCTCCTGAACCGAATCGTTCAGCGCGTCGTACTTGCGGAAGACGCGGCGGAACAGCGGCGTCACGGCGCGGATGACCAGCACCAAGCCGATGGCCAGCAGAGGGATGGTGACCAGGAAGATCATGGCCAGGCGCCCGCCCATGATAAAGCCCATGGCGAACGAGAAGATCAGCATCAACGGGCAGCGGATGGCGATGCGGATAATCATCATATAGGCCATCTGCACGTTGGTGATGTCGGTCGTCAGACGGGTAACCAGGCTGGACACCGAGAATTTGTCGATGTTTTGGAACGAATAATCCTGAATTTTGTAGAACATATCTTTGCGCAGATTACGCGCAAAACCGGCCGATGCGGTCGCACAGGTCGAACCGGCCAATCCGCCGAAGATCAGCGAAACAATCGCCATGATGATCAGTGCCAGGCCATACTTGACAATGACGTCCATGGAGCAGCCGGCCTGCATCTGGTTGACCAGATTGGCGATCACGAAGGGGATCGCGCATTCCAAGATGACCTCCACTGTGACCAGCAGAGGCGTCAGAATGGAAGCCTTTTTGTACTCGCGGATACTGCGGGCCAAGACTTTTATCATTTTAGACATTCCTCCTTTTCCCTTGTTCGGATGTGTCAAGTTGTACGTCTGTTTGTTGTGGTTACGAACTTTTTCTTTCCTTAGTGCGTTGTGTCGGCGGGTGGGCAAGAAACGGTTTGATTCTCCCAGTTGTCCAGATTCCGCGACATCTGCGCTGCCATTTCTTTAAACAGCTGCACCTGTCCGTCTGAAAGCCCCCGTGTCAACATGCGTTCCGTCTCACGCAGGCACGCGCGCACCTGGGCGTCCAATTCCGCTGCACGTTCGGTTGGGACCAAGCTTTTCAGCCGGGCGTCGCTGGCAACGCTTTCCCGCCGGATAATGCCCTTTTTCTCCATCAACTGTAAAATACCCGTTGCTGTCGAACGGCTGAGACTAAACACTCTTTCCACGTCGCGCTGAAAGACCGGGGTTTCTTGGTAATGGGCCAGAATATAGTAGATTACCCGGCTTTGTACTGCCGTAATGTCCAGATCCCACAGCGTTGCATTCAGGCGCTTCTTGACTTTGTGCGACAGCAGGTTGATCCATGCGCCGCAGTCCTTTTCCACTTCCGTCTCACAACCTTTCGCAAAACCTTCCATTTATTTAGTTTGGACACGAACAATATAGTACCCCATTTTTTTTATGATGTCAACCCCTCAAATCCGAATATTTTATACAAGGTTTCAAGCAAAATCCGGGTGGTTTTCTCTCTTTTTCATGCCCATCCGTTAAAAGTAGGGGTTTCCCTAAGTCTGGGAGAAAAGACGATCGCCAAACGTTTTAATAGGCTCAAAATGTCCACTTCGGTACAAATTATTTTACCGCTTCAATTGGGTTAACATCCCTTTCGACCCAAAGGCACACAGTGCCTTTCGCGGACCTCCGGTCGGGACGCAGGCACACAGTGCCTCTCGCGCCTACGGCGTTCCCTACGAAAGCAAACTGCGAAGAGTTTGTTTTCCGCTCCACAGGGGGAAGCCCCACAGAAGCAAGGGAAAAACCTCCTAAAGACAGGAATCCATCCTTCCGCATCAGCTGTGAAAAAGAAAAGCATTGAATGATAGAAAAGGCCCCAACCCTGGGAACTCCCTGGGTTGGGGCCTCGTTGCTTAGAGGGAAGCTACCTTCCCTTTTATTTTAGATTAGCCAATGGTTACCGTGCAATGCTTGACCGCGTTCTGGCCCGGCAGGGTGGTGTAAACGCCCGTGCTCTGGCCCGGCGTGCCGATGGCATAGACTCTGTAGTAGGAATCGTTGCCAATCTTCGCCACAAACTGCGTCTTGAGCACATCGCCGTTGCCGACCGTAAAGCTCGGCGTCATGGCGTTGCCGTTCACGACCGTCATCTTGAAGCAGTATGCGCTGCCTCTCTTCAAGGTGAAGTTGACCGTCGTATCGGAAACCACATACGCATTCGCTGCCACGCTCTGGCTTGCAGATACAACGCCCGCTGCGCCGTATGCGTTGCCGACGTTGGCAGACGTGCTGCCCTTCGAGCTCGTGGAAGTGCTCTTCTCGACCAAGCCGTCGATGCTGTTCTCCAACGCCTCGACTGCGTCTGCAACCTCTTCCTCGGTCGCTTCTGCGTCGTTCAGGACTGCCTTCGCGGTGCTCAATGCGGCCTTCATCGTTGCTACGCTCTTTGCCGTGTACTTATTGGTGTTGATCGCTTCGGCTTCCCCGATCAATGCTTCCAGAGCATCCTTATCCGGGATCAGGCGCAGGGCGGAGATCGCCGCTGCCAAATCTTCTGCTGCGGTGTCCACCGCATCCTGCGTTGCGTTTGCATCTTCCAGCACGGTCTTTGCTTCGGCCAGGACGGTCTCAAAGCTCGTCCATGCGTCGTTCTGGATGTACTGGTCTGCATTTTCGACAATGCCGTCGCCCTTGAGGACCAGCGCTTCCAGCTCGCTGATGTCTGCGCGGTAGACCAAGCCATAGATGGCGTCATACAGCGCATCCACCGCTGCGGTGATGTCCGCTTCCAGGACTTCTTCATCGTCCAGCAGGTCTTCCGCCGCCGCATACGCTTCGTCCAGCGCTTTCAGGCTGTCCGGCGTAAACAGGTCGCGGTTGATGGTCTCTGCGATCTCCATCGGGATCTCCAGCTGGCTCTTGTCGCCTGCAACAAAGCTCAGGTAATGCAGCGCGTCGATCAAGTCGCTCCATGCGGTGTTGATCTCGTCCTGCGTTGCGGTCTTCTTTGCCTCGACGTCCTTCGCCGCCTGCAGGGCTGCTTCATACTTCTCCCGTACGGATTCCACTGCTTCCGCAGCTTCGTCCGCCCGGCCGTCTGCGATCTCGATGGTCGCGCGCAGGTTCTGCTTGTCTACCACTGTGAAGCCAAGCTCAATCGTCGTGTCCGCGTTCGGCATGGCCGCGCTGTACACATACTCGGCAGCGTCAAAGCTGTCTTCCGCAATGGCTTCGCTGTTCACGGTGACGCCTGCGATCTCGCGGCCTTCCACTCTCGGTGCAAAGGTCAGGTCAAGGGCATCTCCGCCCATCACATTGGCTGTGTATTTGCCAAGCAGGTTTGCAATCGTCTGGCTCTCGCCGCCCACGCTCAGTTCCACTGTTGCCGGGAAGGTAACGGTGAGTGCATGTTCGGTTGCCAGCTCGCCGGTGCGCTCGAACAGCAGCCAGTTGAGGTTGGAGCCGCTCTCGGTCCATTCAATCCGCATGGTGTGCTCGCCAGCCTCGAGGTTGATCTGCTGCGGGCCCTGGGTTACCCAGTTCTGATATGCGCCCGTGTTAGGCACGTCAAAGCTTGCAACCGTCTCGCCGTCCACCAGCACGTTAAACGCACCGGAACCGGCCGAAGATGCCGTACGTGCGGAGAGGTTGTAGCTGCCCGACGTCAAAACATTGATGTGGTATTCCGCCCACGCGCCTGCATCGCAGTAGCCGAGGTTGTTGCCGCCGCCGTCATCTTTCGTTGCCTCTGCTTTTACCGTCTGCGACCATAGGATGTTTTCTGCCGCCTTGAAGGTCGTATTGTCGCCGATATCTACGGTAATCGGGTTGACGATCTTATTCTGGAACGTGTTGACCTTCATAACCAGGTTCATCAGTCTCTCTGCGCTTCTCTCAAGGTCGTCGCGGGTGATGAAGCCCCGGTCAAGCGCGTTCTGCAGCGTGGACGGGGAACCGCTGGACATCTTGACGTCGTTGCCCGCCTTCAGCTCGAAGGCGTGGTTGGAGTTGTTGCCCCAGTCGGTTTCTACCAGGCCGTTGAAGCCCCACTCGCCGCGCAGGATGTCCGTGAGCAGCTCGGAGTTCTCAGACGTTTCAATGCCGTTGATCAGGTTGTAAGAGGACATGATCGTCCACGGATCGGCCTCTTTTACTGCAATCTCAAAGCCCTTGAGATAGATTTCGCGCAGTGCACGCTCCGATGCGCGGGAGTCGCTGCTGGAGCGGTTCGTCTCTTTGTTGTTCGCCGCAAAGTGCTTCAGGGAGATGGCGACGTCTTCGGACTGGCAGCCCTTTGTGAGCGCCGCAGCCATCTTGCCTGCCACCAGCGGATCTTCGGAATAATACTCGAAGTTACGTCCGCAGAGCGGGTCTCTGTGGATGTTCATGCCGGGTGCGAGCCAAATGTCGATGCCATTGGTGCGCGCTTCCACAGCGGCCGCCTTGCCGACCTTTTCTACAAGCTCAACGTCCCAAGTGCATGCCTGCAATGTGCCGATCGGCCATGCGGTGCAGTTGACGCCGATGCGGATGCCCTGCGGGCCGTCTGCCGTCATGATATTCGGGATGCCATATTCCATCAGGTTGCCCATGCCGCCGGTGTTCGCAACGCCGGTGTTCGGCTGGCCGCCCATCATGTTGATCAACTGTTCGTCCGTGAGCTGGTCGAGGAACTCGTCCATCGTCGCATTGCCCTCATACACGTCCAGCAGCATGATCTTGTCGTCTTCTTCCGGCTCTTCGCTGGCCGCGTTCACAGTAACTGCTTTTGCACGCATTGCGGTGGGCGCGATAGCGGTAGAAGGTCCGGCTGTCTCGTCAACCTTCGTAAAGGTGATGTAGTCAATGTTCGGGTATTTATCCTTTACCGAGCAAGTAAACTTCAAGACGCACTGGCCTTGCGGCAGCGTAACGGTGACCGGGCCAATATCCTCGAAGTTGTACCACTCGCTCGCCCCACTGCCGTCGCCGGTCTGCGGAACGGTGAGGGTATCGCCCTCCACGGCAGTGCCGTCCACATCGACACCTACATCCCAGTCAAAGCCTGCGCGGCCATTCGCCACATTGAAGTACAGGTCATATTCGCCGGCCTCTTCCACGTCCAGGTAATAGGAAACCCAGTTGCCCGCATAGTTCATATAGGCAAGGCACACGCCGTTATAATCGCCTACTGTGAAGCTTTCGGTGCGGACAGCGGTAGAGCTTCCGCCGGTGAAGTCGTAGTTTTCGGCCTCGATCTGGGTCGGTTCCGTTGCGGAAATCTTCTGGCGGACCGAAATCTCTCCCTCCGCCTTTTCGAAGACCATGTAATCGTAGTTCGGGTTGTTGCCGTTTGCTACCAGGCGCAGGGTATGCGTCCCCGCCGGCAGGTAGACATAGAACGGCTCTGCATCTGCAAAGTTGTACCATTCGCTCTTTCCACTTCCGTCGCCGGTCTGCGGTGCGTTGAAATGGATGCCCGGCTGCGCTTCATCATCCACCAGCACGGTAAAGCAGTTGCTCAGATCCGCGTTGCCGTTCGCATAGCGCATCATGACCGAATAATAACCGGCCTCTTCCACCGTGATCTCATATTCGGCATATTTGCCCACCGCATTCATCATGGCGATGCAGCTCAAGCGCTCAAAATTGTCGTCGTAGAAGCCCTCGACCGTCACATCGCCGCCGATCATGGCTTCGCTCTGTACGACCGTCTGGCCTTCCGCCGCGATCGTGTGGTGCGGATCGAATCCCGGCGCCACTTCAATCTCGTGGTATTTCCCGTCCGCCATCAGCCGCTCTGGCAGCTGCGTCGGCGCCAGCTTTTCGGTCAGCTGCTCTGTGACGGTCGTCTCTGCGACATTGTATGTGCCGCGCACACCCTGCTCGCCCGCATTTTTGATGGAATCACCGACATAGATGTCATAGTCGCCCGCTTCCATCACATAGGCGGATTTGTGTCCGGTTTCTCCGATGTCGTCATAGCTCGACATATCGGAGATTGCGAAGGACATTTCCAGCGTTTCGGACTCGCCCGGCTCGAGCAGGTCCGTCTTATCGAACGCTGCCAGCTCTTTAGCGGGCTTGCTCATCTTTGCTTCGCCCTCGCCTGCCTGCGGCGCGCTGAAATACACCTGTACAACCTCTTTGCCGGCCACGTCGCCGGTGTTTGTCACGGTTGCCGAAACATTGGCGGTGCCCGTGAGGGCGTCGCCATCAAAGTCTACGGTGACCTCCGAAATTTTGAAATCCGTGTAAGACAGGCCGTAGCCAAACGGATAATTGACCTTCTCGTAATCCGGGTCAAAGGTCTCAAAATACCGGTAGCCCACATAGATGTCTTCCGTGTAATTTACATAGCTGGTCGATTCGTTGAACGTCTTCGAGCTCGGGTAATCCTCATACGATTTGGCCCACGTATCAACCAGTTTGCCGGAGGGGTTCACGTCGCCCACAAGGATATCGGCGGTAGCAAGTCCGCCCTCCATACCGGCCTGCCAACCTACCAGCACAGCATCCACGCCCGGGATGTCGTTGATCCAGCTGGTATCTGTCACAGCGCCAACGTTCAGCACAACGATGACCTTGTCAAATTTTGCCGCCACGCGGGTAATGAGTTCTTCTTCGGCATCGCTGAGGTAGTAGTCGCCCTTGGTCGCAGAACGGTCACTGCCTTCCGAAGAGTAGCGGCCGATGGTCACAACTGCGGTGTTGGCTTCTGCCGACGCCGCATCCATCATCTCGTCCGTGACATTGATCTGCGCGTCATTTGTGATGCCGTTCGTCGTCACCTGCTCGGTGTAGAAATCCACCAGAGGCTGGTACAGGAAAATCTTCCCTTCCTCCTCTTTGATCTGCATCCCTTGCAGGATATTGCGGGTGTAGTCCACATTCGTTGCACCGGAACCGCCGCCGCCGCGCGTGTAGTCAATCATAGCACGGCCGAACATCGCTACCGTCGTGCCTTGTTGCACTGGCAAAGCTTCGTCCCTATTTTCCAGCAAGACCATACCGTCAGCAGCAACCTGCCGGGAAAGCTCAATATTTCCCTCGGCAGATTCTGCGCTAGCGGTAATGCTCATAGCAGGGATCGTCGTTGCAACCATTGCAGCCGAAAGAACCGCTGAAAGCACTCGTTTGCTTACGCCTTTTCTTCTCCGACTCATTTTCTGACCTCCATCTCTTTTTTAGAGTTTTTCATAAATTGTGCGGATCTGATGCAGCGCTCCCCCCCTCTATTTGCTTTGTACGGAGAATCCCTCCGCCGGTATAAACAGCACGCCGCACAACGTGCTTTAGGTATTTCAATATAATATCGTATCGGACGAACGATTCATTCTATGTATAATCGTAATATAATTTATCATTTGTGTCAATACATATATGTATTTTATGCAAAAATTTTCCTTGCTTTAACAAGCGCAATTGATACAGACGGACTTACGGGCAAAAGGGGGAAACTCTCCCAATAAAGCAGAGAAAATTTCGTTTTTCGATATAAAACCGGCATTCTCTTTTCTATAAATCCTTATATACCTTCTAAAAACACGTTGCTTTTTAACTTTGTAATTCCCTGAAAAATCATATTCTAAATACAGGCCCGTATCCTGAAAAGGACCAGAACACAGCGCAGAAAAAGCCCCAATCCCGGGAGTTCCCAGGGTTGGGGCCTTACTGTTATCGGGAAGAATCCTTCCTTTTTATTTTCGATTAGCCAATCGGGCACACAGTGCCTTTCGCGGACCTCCGGTCAGGACGCGCCTACGGCGGCAACCACGAAAGTAAACCGCAATTATGGCGTGTTTCGCTCCACAAGGGAGTGTCCTTTAGAAGCATTTATCCAATCGTCACTGTGCAGTGCTTTGTAGCATTCTGGCCCGGCAGGGTGGTGTAAACGCCCGTGCTCTGGCCCGGCGTGCCGGTGGCATAGACTCTGTAATAGTAGTCGTTGCCGACCTTCGCCACGAACTGCGTCTTCAGCACATCGCCATTGCCGACGGTAAAGCCCGGCGTCATGGCGTTGCCGTTGACCACCGTCATCTTGAAGCAGTATGCGCTGCCTCTCTTCAAGGTGAAGTTGACCGTCGTGTCGGAGACCACATACGCATTCGCTGCCACGCTCTGGCTTGCAGATACCACACCCGCTGCGCCGTATGCGTTGCCAACGTTTGCAGACGTGCTGCCGCTGTTCTTCGAGCTCGTGGAGGTGCTCTTCTCGACCAAGCCGTCGATGCTGTTCTCCAACGCCTCGACTGCGTCTGCAACCTCTTCTTCGGTCGCTTCTGCGTCGTTCAGCACTGCCTTCGCGGTGCTCAATGCGGCCTTCATCGTTGCTACGCTCTTTGCCGTGTACTTATTGGTATTGATTGCCTCAGCTTCCCCGATCAATGCTTCCAGCGCATCCTTATCCGGGATCAGGCGCAGGGCGGAGATCGCCGCTGCCAAATCTTCTGCTGCGGTATCCACCGCATCCTGCGTTGCGTTTGCATCTTCCAGCACGGTCTTTGCTTCGGCCAGGACGGTCTCAAAGCTCGTCCATGCGTCGTTCTGGATGTACTGGTCTGCATTTTCGACAATGCCGTCGCCCTTGAGGACCAGCGCTTCCAGCTCGCTGATGTCTGCGCGGTAGACCAAGCCATAGATGGCGTCATACAGCGCATCCACCGCTGCGGTGATGTCCGCTTCCAGGACTTCTTCATCGTCCAGCAGGTCTTCCGCTGCTGCATACGCTTCGTCCAGCGCTTTCAGGCTGTCCGGCGTAAACAGGTCGCGGTTGATGGAATCTGCGATCTCCATCGGGATCTCCAGCTGGCTCTTGTCGCCTGCGACAAAGCTCAGGTAGTGCAGCGCGTCGATCAAGTCGCTCCATGCGGTGTTGATCTCGTCCTGCGTTGCGGTCTTCTTGGCTTCGACGTCCTTCGCCGCCTGCAAGGCCGCTTCGTATTTCTCCTTTACGGACGGAACAGCCGCATCGGCCTCGTCCGCCCGGCCTTCTGCAATCTCGATGGCAGCGCGCAGGTTCTGTTTGTCAACGACCGTGAAGCCAAGCTCGATCGTGGTGTCCGCGTTCGGCATGGCCGCGCTGTAGACATATTCAGAAACGTCAAAGCTGTCTTCCGCGATGGCTTCGCCGTTCACGGTGACGCCTGCGATCTCACGGCCTTCCACTCTCGGTGCAAAGGCCAGGTTGAGCTCGGTGCCCGCCATCACGACGTCTTTATACGCGCCGATCAGGTTCGCGATCGTCTGGCTCTCGCCGTCGATGCTCAGCTCGACCGTGGTCGGGAAGGTGACCGTCAGCATATGCTCGCTGGGGACCTCCTGCTGATACTCTTCCGCCGGGATAACCTTCAGATCCTGCACTTGCAGGCCGGAATTGAAGTTGCGCAGGCCAATCATACCATAGCTGTATGCGTCGTCCTCTACGGTGTAGTATTCCTGGCCGTTCACAGAAACTGTGATCTGGTTGCCGATCGCCTTGACCTCAAAATCGTACCACTGGGACGGGTCGATCTGGAAGGAGTGGTCGTTCATAATGGGGCGCCAGCCATATTGGATGTCGCCAGTTTCCAGGCCGCTGGCTTCTTCGCCGGTTGTTGCCCTTGCATTGTAGTTGATGCCGGAAACATAACCGTACTGGTCGTCCTGTCCCACGTCAAAGTCGGAGCAGCGGAAGATATAGCCAGCGTTCGACTTCACATCCTGGCGAACGTCCAGTTTTACCTTCGCCTGGATCACATAGTCGTCCCATGTGGTGTAGCCGTCAACCATCTTTTTGCCCGCTCCGTCCTTCAACGTGAGGATGTTGTCCTGCACGGAGAAGTCGCCGCTGATGATGTTCCAGCCGTCCAGGCATCCGTCGGAGAAGTCCTCTTCATAGATGAACTGATCCTTGACCTGGACATTGTCGAAGGTGGCCGTGCCGCTCAAAACGGACAGGCCCGCCTTGCCGTTGCCAAATTCGTTAATCCTTGCAACGAGGATTGCTTCGTCGCTGCCGTCCACATAGACGCGGACGGTGTTGTTGACGACTCTCGCTTTGAGGTTGTAAACAGTATCCGCCGCGACCTCCATGCTGGCCTCTTCGAGGACGTTCTCGACGCCGCTCATGGAGCGGATCACCTGGATCGTATCAGCCGCTTCGTCCAGCGCCACATAGTAGCCGGAGACGCGCTCCTTCTGGACGCCTGCGCGAACCGCCAGGCCCGCCTTGCCGCCCTCTGCCACGGAAACGTCCGCGGAGAGCTCGTAATCAGTCCAGCCGGCGTTGCCGACCAGCGCGGTTGCTTCTGCGGAAGCGGTGATCGCGCCGCCGTCCAGCTCCCACGCTTCGCCGGTAGAGGTCCATTCTGCAATGCTGCCGTTCTCAAAGTCCGCTTCGTAGCGCGGGGCAGTGGAAACGACCACATTGTCAAAGGTACCCTTGCAGCGGAAGCCTCTCAGCGCCACGCTGCCGCTGGGATACGTGCCGTCGTATACATCGACTCTCGGCTCGGTCTCGTCGTCGAGATAGACGCGGATTCTCGAACCGATCGCTACCACGCGCAGGCGGTGGGTTTCACCGACCGCGACCGGTGCGTCCACCTTGGCCAGCTCGGTCCAGCCGTTGTGCATCCGGCCAACCTGGATATAGCCTTCGCCCAGCCCAGCATAGTAGCCGTCTGCGCCGTCTACATTCTCCAGATAGTTGCTGCCGCGGACGATCAGGCCCATGTTGCCGTTGGTGCCCGGGTTGACCTCGGTCAGCGTGATGTCCGCCTCTGCAACCAGGTCGGTGGACTCGGTGTTGTTGATGATTGCCTTGTTACCCCAATCCGCCTCCATATAGAGGTTGTTGTTCTCGTTGGAGCCGTTCCAAACGCCATCGGATTTTTCGGAATCGTTCGGGCGGTTCTTATCGCCTCTCATGAGAGTATAGCGCTCGCCAAAGGTCTTTTCAACGTTAAAGGAATCGGCAAACTGCACATCCGCCTGCACATCGCCGGAGGAAAGCACATCGTAGCTTTCCGGGGCGACCGTCAGGGTGCCGCCGATTGCCTGCGCAATGCCGGAGAAGCCGCTGTAGTCATACAAATCGATGACCGGGACCGGGTTGTTGTTCGCATAGACCGTGATGTGGTCGTCGAAGAACGTCGCCTTCACGCAGGAGGCGTCCGCATCCGCTGTTGCGAGCACGGTGCCGTCCACCTTGGACAGGGTGACTTCGCCGTTTTCCGCCACATCGACCTTGTAGCCGGTGTTCGTTTCTGCGTTGTAGCGGGCATAGAAGCTGCCTTCGCTCTCCACGCTGTAGTTGTCGCTCTCCATGGTGACCGTCTCGCCGGTGATGTCCGCCGGGTTGAGGATGACCATCGGGTTGACCGCATAGCGGCCGTTGTTCTCATTGTAGATGCGCAGGCCGTTTGCATGCTCTGCGTCTTCCTTTACCGAATACGAAACGGTGAAGGTACTGTCCTGTGCCAGCTCTTCCTTGAGGGTTTCCAGCACGGAATCTGGGATGTCGAGGTTGACCAGATAGCCGTAGTTGCCGGCGCTGGAACCGTTGCCCTCGCCGGGCGTCAGGGTCAGGGTGCCGCGGATGTCTCTCGGGTTGTCCGGGAGGTAAACCGTGCCGACCTCATGGCCGTTGATGGAAACGGTCATGTCGGAGGGCCGCTCGCTGCCCACCGTCGTCTGGGAGAAAGCGGAATTGTCGATGCCGTGGTTGATGGACGCATCCTTCAAAGAGGAGGCTTCCACGATCACGCGCATGCTGTTCAGGACGTCCGCACCGATGCCCTCGGGCAGGGTGTAGGAATAGGTGATCGCGCCAACGCCGTTTTGGATGGTGTTGGAGTCCGCCGCAGCCTGGCGAAGGACGGCGCTGTCCTCAGTGAGGATGCTGACCGGGGCGGTGTCCTTGCCGTTGGTGACGATCACGTTGACAAAGTTCTTTGCGATCTTCTCGCCGTTGTTTTCAATCCAAACCGTGAACGTGCCCACGCACTTCTGGCTCGGCAGGGAGAAGGAGATGTCGTGCTGTTCGCGGGTATACGGCGCAAAGTCCATCGGGACCTCGCCGCTCTTGCCCGTGGTGATGTAGTTGCCATAGATGTCGGTCGCGTCAAAACGCCATTTGAGGACCGGGTTCTCCAGCGTCTCGCCGGACCAGTTCATCGCGACGACCGGGGCCGTATACTGGCTGCCGGGCGCTGCTTTGAGGGCCGGGTCGATGTCCACGCCGACGTAATTCGGCTGGTTCAGGTCGATGATGCTCATGTCCCCGCCATAGGCGACGTCTTCATAGCCGAAGATCTTGTCGCGGCGGTCATACGTCAAAACGCCGTTGCGCTCGTACTCGATGTCGTACGGCTCCGTATAGACATAGCCGTTCAGCTTCTCATACTGGCGCTGGATGTCGGTCTGATACTTGAAGCACCAGGAGACGTCATAGTCGCCGTCGAATGCAGCCACGCCGCCGAATTCGCTGTTCAGCCAGGGCTCGCTTTCCTGGCGGAAGCCGCCCCAGAAGTTATTGGCCGAACCCGGATAGGTGTTGCGCTCGCGGTCTGCGACCGTGTTCTTGGAACCCTGGTACCCCTTCGGATACATATGGAAGGTGTTGAGGTCGGTCGGCTGGATATGGTCGTTGTTGCACGGGCTCATATCTTCCACCAACAGGTGCGGGTTGATCTCTTTGGTCTTATAGTACAGATGCTGGATCCATTCGTTGGTCGTCATGCCGTCGCTGGCTTTCTGGCCGTTGTGGTCGATGCCCCACGTCTCATTGAAGAGCATCACGGCGATGACGGACGGATGGTTGTAATCGCGGTTGAGCATGTTTTCCAATGCATACTCGTATACGGCGCGGCCCGGCGTTTCGCCGCCGTTGCTCTTGGCATTCATATACGTCGCATGCGGCATATCCTGCCAGACAAACATGCCCAGGCGGTCCGCCCAGTAATATTGCAGCGGGTCTTCAATCTTGAGGTGCTTGCGGATCATATTGAAACCGCGGTCGCGCATGGCTTTGATGTCGTATTTCAGCGCTTCCTCGCTGGGGGCGGTGTAGACGCCCTCTTCCCAGAAGCCCTGGTCCAGCAAACCGGAGAGGAAGACCGGCTCGTTGTTGACATAGATGTACTCGTAGTCCCTGCCGTCGTACTTTTCGGTGCTGACCTTGCGCTGGCCAAAATACGTGGAGACGTTGTCCAGCTCGGTCTCGCCGTCGAGCAGGCGGATGGTGCCCTCATAGAGGTTCGGGGAATCGTAGTTCCACAGTTTCTGATTTTCGATGGCGATGGGCTCCAGGGAAACCACATTTTCACCGGCCTTCAGGGTGATCTCCTGCGTGCCGCTGATGGTGGAACCGGTCTCGATGTTTTCGCCCTTTTCATCGTCCCACAGGACGCTCTGGAAGTCGTATGCGACGGTGACGGCCTTGTCCGCATCGCTCTGGACCTTCAGGTCGAACTGGACGGTGGAGTTGTCGATATCCGGATTCGCGTGCGCATAATCCATGTAGGTGCTGCTGCGGCCCTCCAGATAGACGGTCTGCCAGATGCCGCTGGTGTGGGTATAGCCGCACGGGGCGTTGTGGCCCTGCTTGCCGACCAGCGCCGGGTATTCATCCTTGCCATAGGAGGCCTCATCGTTGACCTCCAGGGTGATCTTGTTGTCGCCTGCCTGGACATAATCGGTGATGTTAAACTCAAACGGGGTGTAGCCGCCCTCGTGGTCGCCGACCTTCTCGCCGTTGACATACAGCGTGCAGAACCAATCGACCGCACCAAACTTCAGGAAGATCTGCTCGCCTTCGGTGAACCAGGAGTCGTCCAGGTTGAGGTTGCGTTCATACCACGCGGTGCCGAGATAGGAGCCGTCCTCAATGCCGCTGGCCGGGGATTCCCACGGGAACGGGACATTGATTTTGAGGGCATAATCTCGATTTTCATACCACGCTTCGTCTTCGCCCACCTTATCGGGGTCAAATTCGAAGTCCCAAACGCCGTTGAGGTTCATCCACTTGTCGCGCTTCCAGTCCGGGCGCGGATGCTCGCTGCGGGCGATCTCGCTGCCGGAAGAGGACGTGACCAGGATGTATTCATCCGCGTTTTGGATGTACATATCCTGCTTCAGCTGGATGCGGTATGCGCCGGGGTTTACGGTCTCCGGGACGCCGAGCACCAGCTCGGTATCGCTCACCGAAACCGTCTCCATGACGGCCTGCGGTTCCAGGGAAGAACCGCCCAGCGTCACCAGTTCCGCGGCGACGCCTTCGGCGAAATTCGCACCGGTCAGGGTGATGGTGCCGCCCAGCCCTTGGTCCTTATCCAACTGGGCATTGTCGGTATTCACGTCGTCCACAATCGGGCCGGCGAAGTCCGCCGGGAGATAAAATGCGGAAGCCGGGATTTCCGTCTTTTCCATGCCCTGGTCGTTCGACCAGCGCACATACACATGGGAACCGCCCGTCGCCTCGAACCAGTCCATCTTGAAATCATAGGCCTGGCCCTCTTCCAGATGGATCGGGGCGCTCTTCTGCTCGATGTCCCACTGGTTGACCCACCAGTCGATGATGGGGGTTTCCATATCTCCTACGTACAAACGTGCGCCGTTGTCCGAGTAGAAATAGAAGGTGTACTCGCCCGTAGCCGGGGCCACGAGGCGGCCTGTCCAGCGCGCGCCCGCCCAATCGCTGGCGCCGGTGCGCTTGCTGAGCATGCTCTCCGTATCGCTAAATGCGATATTCGGGTCCACATAAATCCCCTTTAAGGTCGTGTACGGATAGCCGCTTGTATCCTGGACTAGGTAATATTCGCCCTGCAATCCATGGTGCGTAAGCGGCCCGTCTCCTTTTGGCGCAGCAGACGCGGCTGGCGCCAGCATGGTAAACACCATCGCCAAGGAGAGGATGAGACTAAATAGCCGTTTTTTCATAAGCTCCTCCTTCGTAATTTCCCGCCGTTCCAGACAGATGTCGCTACAAACGGGTGGCAAATGAATTCTGCACCGCCCGCAGAAAGCTTTCAACCGGCGGTAAAAATTGAACCTATTTTGGCGGTGATCCTCCTGCATACCCCCTTCGCCGCAACCGCCAGCCGGCAAATAGTTTGTTGATAACAAAATTCTACACCGGATATTGCTGGAAGTATTTGTAATTTTTTAACCGTTTGGTTCAATTTTTTAAGGTTTATTCCTTAAAATTTTAGCGCAATATGCGCGAATCTGGCCCTTTCTCTGGCAGGCCAGAGAGTCCCTATTCACAGCGCAGCCAATCGTTCCCTCCTATGTGGAACCTTTTCCCGAGGCATATGGCTGATAAAAAGCATCAAAAAAGCGCTTGACAAAATGGGGCAAGAACGCTATGCTGAACATCGTTCACGGTGAGGTGAGGCTATGAATACCGTAGTAACATCAAAAGAAGAAATCCTAAAAAACAGCCGGGTACTGATTCAACAACAAGGTTGGTCGGCGGTGAGTATCCGTTCCGTGGCTGCGGCCTGTGGCGTATCGGTAGGCTCCATCTACAACTATTTTGATTCCAAAGCAGACCTGATGGGCGCCACGATCGAAAGTGTCTGGCGGGAGATTTTTCATCAGCAGGAAGATATGGCAAAATTGGAAGACACACAGGCGTGTATCCGATGGATCTATGAGCGAATGCAATATGGTTGTAAAAAATATCCTGGCTTTTTCGCACTTCACCCGCTTGGTCTTATGCATGAGGAAAAATCAAAAGGAAAACAACGGATGCAGCAGGCATGGGGGCACATTCTAGACGGCTTCTGTTCCGTGGTAAAACAGGATTCCAAGATCCGCCCGGACGCCTTTGACGGCCGGTTTACGGCAGAGAAGTTTGCCGGGATTCTTTTTTCACTGATCGTATCCGCGATGTTGCGTGAGGATTTCGATTCCTCGGCCGTTTTGGAAGTTGTCCGTAGGACACTCTATTAAAATGCCCCATCTTAAAATGGGAGGGGATTACCGTCCTCAAAATGAACGATGTTCAGAATTCAGTAGGGACGATCTACGATGAAAGCCAAGCGAAACACCCTGTTCCGGCTGCAATTACGGCAAAGCCGTTTTGACGAAAACAAAACGAACCTATAAAGGAGAGTAACCCATGCAAGCGATTGTAGAAACTGGATTTGACGCGATCTATCTCATCTTGGTAATCACCATTGGCATCCGGATGATCCGCGGGTGCAAGGGGAACAAACAGTACCGTTTATTTGGAATCATGGCGGTGGTCCTTGGCGCCGGGGATGCCTTTCATCTGATTCCCCGCGCCCTCGCCCTTTGTACCACCGGACTGGAAAACTACACCGTACCTCTGGGCCTCGGCAAGTGGATTACTTCCATCACCATGACAATTTTCTATGTCCTGCTTTATCATGTATGGCGAACGCGCTACCAGGTTACTGGGCGAAGCGGAATAACCGCCGCCGTTTATGGCCTGTCGGCCGCGCGGATCGTCCTGTGCATGATGCCGCAGAACCAGTGGTTGAGCGCGGAAGCCCCGCTTTCTTGGGGGATCTATCGCAACGTCCCCTTTGCGTTGTTAGGGCTGCTTATGATTGTGTTGTTTTACCAAAGCGCCAAAAAGCACAATGACCATGCGTTCCGCTGGATGTGGCTGACCATCGCACTTAGTTTTGGGTTTTATATTCCGGTGGTGCTTTGGAGCGACGTCATTCCTATGATTGGTATGCTGATGATCCCAAAGACCTGCGCCTATGTGTGGACCGTATGGATTGGATTCTTCGCCATGAAAAAGGATAACCAATCCGCAAAAAAATAAGATGCCGGCCGCTTCGCCCATTTGATTTTCTTGCCAAGAACGAGTATAATTAACCGAAAAAATATTTTCTATAGGAGGGCAACCATGAAGCATCTTTGCATGATTTTTCTCGCCAGCCTGACCATCTTTTTCGTTGGGTGCAGTTCGCGCCCGGCGGAACCCTCTTCTTCCGTCTCTCCATCGCTCTCCAGCACGATGCAGACGTCCAGCGTTGGGGAAGAAACCTGCTATTTAGTAAAAACAGAGGAAGATTTGCGCGCCATTGGAAGCGTTTACCCGCTTTCGGGGCATTATCGTTTAGAAAACGACATTTCCTTAACGCAGGAATGAACCCCCATCGGGAGTCCCTCCCATCCTTTTACGGGTAGCTTTGACGGGAATGGATATACCATCTCCCATCTGACGGTAACAAAAGAGGCCGAACACATGGGCTTTTTTGGAGCAAGCGACGGGGCAAACATTCAAAATATCCTTTTGAGCGACGTTGCGCTCCCGGAAACGGTATTTTTCCCCATCGTTTCTGAATCTGTTGACAGCGATATTGTCAATTGTTCGATTTCATACGCCTCCTGATTGGCACACAGTACCTTTTGCGGGCACACAGTGCCTTTCGCGCCTACGGCGGACGCACGGCGTCTTTTCGCGCCTACGGCGGGCACACAGTGCCTCTCTCGCCTACGGCGTTCCCTACGAAAGCAAACGGAAAAGAGTTT
>NZ_JADMOD010000026.1:0-15151 GCF_015558525.1 Anaeromassilibacillus sp. D41t1_190614_C2
GGCAGCGCGCAGGTTCTGCTTGTCTACCACTGTGAAGCCAAGCTCGATCGTGGTGTCCGCGTTCGGCATGGCTGCGCGGTAGACATATTCAGAAACGTCAAAGCTGTCTTCCGCGATGGCTTCGCCGTTCACGGTGACGCCTGCGATCTCGCGGCCTTCTACGCTCGGTGTGAAGGCCAGGTTGAGTTCGGTGCCAGAGAGCACATCGGCCTGATAGGAACCGATCAGGTTCGCGATCGTCTGGTCTTCGCCGTCGATGGAAAGACGCACGCTTCCGGCCGGGAATTTCACCGTGAGCGCGTATTCCCCGGAGGCCGGCTGTAGGGCTTCGAGTTTTTCCAGGAGGTCGGCGGTCATTTGGATGAACGCTTCCTCCGAAGGTTTCACTTCTTCATACAGGCCGTACGCATCGCTGAAGGTCTCCGCCAGTGCTGCGACGCCCTCGGGATCGTACTGGTTTGCGGAATCGGACTCGATGAATGCGAGCACGGCCGCCATGGCCTGCAAGAACGCATCCTTGACCTCGTCCGAAGGCGCGATATAGGGGATCAATTGATCGATGGCATCGCGCAGGGCTTCTGCCGCCGCGTCGATCTCGGCCTGGTCGCGCGAGGTATCCCGCACGGTTTCCGCTTCTTCCAGGACCTCCTGCATAGCGTCCCAGCTTTCGTCCGTATAGGCCGCCGAAGAGAGGGCCTTTGCGCGGGCGATCTGGTTGAGCAGTTCGGTCAGTTGGACAGTCGGCTCAAGCGCCATGTCTTCGAAGCCGGGCCTGAGGGATTCAAAATAGTCAAAGCCGAATTTCCCGGTCGGTTCCAGGCGGATGGTGTGCTCGCCTTCCGTGAGGACGGGGGAGACCCACACGCGCTTGTAACCCTGCTGGGATACTTCGGGAACGTTGGTGTTGATGGTGGCAATCAGCGCATCGTCGATGTAGATGTTTGCGCCCACCTGGCTGCCATCCACCTTTGCGCCGACGCACACTTGGATGCCGTTGAAGGTATAGGACAGCGAAGTGCCCCGCCAGTCGTAGTTGTCGCCGACATAGGTTTCCGTCCCGTTGTAGGCGTCGCCGCTTTCCCAGAGCGCCCAGGTGCCTTCCTTGACAACGGCTTCGTCCTCGCCGTCCACCTTGTCCCATGGATTTTCGGTCAAGTAGGAGAAATAGTCCACGCTGAATTTCCCGGTGGGCACCAGTTGGATGGTATGGGTGTCGTAGTCCAATGCGCCGGAACGCCAGACTTCGTAATAGCCATTCTTGCCGTCGTTTGCGGAGGAATTGCTGTTGATATGGTCAACCAGCTCGCCGTCCAGATAGACGTCCGCGCCCTTCTGGCTGCCGTCGATCTTGCCGCCAACGATGATCTGTGTGCCGGTGAAGGTCAGGGAGAGCGAAGCGCCTTCCCAGTCGTAGCTGTCGCCGACGAAGGTCTCCGTGCCTTCGTATGCCTTGCTGTCTTTCCAAAGGCCCCAGTTGCCTTCCTTGACGACGGATTCGGACTCGCCGTCCACCTTCACATAGGCGTCGCTGTCCTGCGTGGATGCAGGGGCAGCCGAGAAAGCGGCGCGCACGGCACGCTGCGTGGATGCGGACGGTTCCATCTGCATTCCGAAGTGCGTTGTCGTTGCCATGAGCTCGAGCGTCTCGGGATCATAAACGTTGAGGCGTGCCTCATAGCCGGGCACTGCGTCCGCAGGAACCGGGATTTCCAGGGTAATGGACTCATTGCCCTTCAGGGAAATGCGGTCCTCCAGGATGGACACGTCCACCAGGTTGCCCTCGCTGTCGTACAGCGCCAGGGAAGCGGCGTATGGGTTGCTGCTGCCGGTGTTCTTCATGGTCACATAGGCCTTGAAATCCGTGCCGGGCTGCAGGCCCTGGCTGCTGCTGGCCACGGTCGTGGTGTAGCTTGTGTCTGTCTTGGAGATGTCGCGCGCTGCGCCCAGGAGTTTTGCGTCCGCCCAATCGGTGTGGTCGTTGCCGTTTCCACCGTTTTCATCCGTCACCAGGCGGAGCCTTGTGACGCCGCGCACGCTCAGATCCACAAAATCGCTTGCGCCGTTTGTGATCTGCTTCTCATAAATCAGGGTTTCCTCTTCGCTGTCGCCCACGGTGGCGTAGACGCGGAAGATGGCGTCGCCCGTGCCGGTTACTTCGTCGTCGATTCCGGCGATTGCCTGGAAGCGGGCGTATTTTCCGCCCAGGTCATAAATGGCTTCGCTGTTCGCGTGCAGGCCCAGGCCCTTTTCATACACGATCCCGCCCACGGTGATGGGGTTGCCCTCGATGGACTGGTCGATGCCGGGGGTCTTTCCTTCCCAGCCCTGGGTGATCGGCTGTGCAGGTTCGAGGTCCGAGACATAGACGGAGTCCGTAGTATAGCCATAATCGGTGGATTCGTCCGCTGCGCCCTGCGCGTCGATGCCGTAGACCGTGGCCTCGTTCAGGAAGGCGTGCTCCCCTTCGGGGACGTCGGTGAAGGTGACCTTGACAAAGCGGGCGCGGATGCCGCCGAGATCCTCTTCGTAGGGGCGGTTCGCAACCGTATCCGCTGTGTAGGAGGCAATCTCCGTCCAGGGGCCGGATTCGTTGGTGGCAACCTCTACTTTATAGGGATAGGGGGTGCCTTCGAAGTCCAGTTTGAGCTTATACATGTGCAGGGCATATTCGGTATCCTGCATCCAGTATTCGTCCGGGCCGGCGTTTTCCGCCACCCACTGGGTGGATGTGTCGCCGTCGTTGGCCATAGCGCCGTTGCCGCTGGAGGGGAAGGTGGGATGGTTGGTCTTATCCGCCTTGTAATTTCCAGCGTCTGCCAGCTTATCCGTGGTATCCTCTTTTTCTTCAATCAGGAAATTGTCCGGCTCGGTCCGGCCGTATTCCGGCTCGGTGGCGGTGGTGGTGATGGTGATCTCCGCCGGTTCCATGCCGGGCGCGGTGGCCTCAATGACGGTGGTGCCGGAATAGTAGGAGCGGAATTCCGTTGCGCCCTTGCCGTCGCGCATCAGGTTGCCGCCGGTCAGGGTCATCTCTTTGCCGGTGGGGAATACGCCGGGGCCCTCGACCACTTCCAACGTCACGGTGGGGGACTGGTTGACCCAATCGCCGTTTTCATCCTTGACCGTGACGATCAGATGGGTGTCCGCCGTGCCGTCGTTTGGAATCGTATCCTGGGAGACAGTGAGCTCCAGATGGTCGGCTTCCCCTTCCTTGGAGAATTCCGCCGGGACGCCGGTATAGGTCTGCCGGTACCAGTACCACGCCTTGAGCGGCAGGCGGCTGTAGTCGATGAAGCCCATCTTCGCCAGGCCGGAGCCAAGGGCACTGCCGTGCTGGAATGCGCACCAAAGGGCGATGCCGGCGCGGTTGCCTTTGAGCTTATAATTGTAAATATCGCTGCCGTCCTGCATATTGCCGAAATACGGGCGGAACTCGTCGGAGGAACTGCCCCGGTCAGCCGTGTGCGAACCGTATTCGGACGCGATGCTCGGCATGTACTCGGTCATATGGCCGGGAAGTCCCTGGCCCTCTTCCGGAAGTTCGGCGGAGCCGCCGTCGCCGTTGTAGCCAGCCACGTCGCAGATGTCCAGAGAGTCATAGCCATTGCGCTGCACGCCGCCCATAGCCGCCTTGCGGGTGGGGTCCAGCAGATGGGTCAGATTGCGCATTTCGTTAACCAGCGCTTTTTTGGTGTCGTCCTTGCTCCCGCCGAAGAACACCTCATTGCCCATGCTCCAGATGATGATGGACGGGTGGTTCCGGTGGATCCGGATCATTTCTTCCAACCCTTGCAGGCAGCTTTGGTTGAACGCTTCCTCGTCTTCCGCATACTGGGGATAGGTGGAACCCACCCAGTCGGCCGCCGTATAGGTAATCCGATCTTCTGGATGCGACGAGCCGCCTGCTCCCCAGAAGACCGCTTCGGACCAGAACATGATGCCCAGCTCATCGCAGGCGTCTGCATAGGAGGGGTCGTGGGGATAATGGGAACCGCGGATAAAGTTCATGCCCGCGTCTTTCACCATTTGCACATCGCGGTAGAATCCTTCGTTGGTCACTGCGTCGGCCCAGCCGGCATGGTCCTGGTGGACGTTTGCGCCGAAAATGACGGTTTTCTCCCCGTTGAGGTAGAAGCCGTCGTTCAGGAACTGCGCCCAACGGAAGCCGAGAGGGGATTCAAAGAGGTCGATGGCGTTGCCCTCGCCGTCGTAAATGGTCGTATAGACGCGGTAGAGGTTGGGCTCGTCCGGGCTCCAGAGTTTGATGTCCTGGATGTAGTCGCTCTGGGTGTCGACCACCGCCGTGGAGTTAGCCGCCACAACCGTGGGATCGGAGGCAAACGATGCCACCAGCGTGTTGTCGGCCGTATCGACCACCTCTTGCTTGACCACAATGGTCCGCGCCGTGTCGGAGTCATTTTGTACCTCGGTCTGCACGCGCACATCGGAGCGCTCCTGCGCGATGTTCTCGCGGATCTCCTCGGCCGGCGTGTAGCTCTCCTCGTCGATGTTCTCATAGTCGTGGTAGAGCGTGCCGTCCTCGTTCTTCTCATCAAAACCGGGGTTGTTCAAGGCCGGGGTGGTGACCGCCGTGCCATACCAGGCCACGTGGACGCCGTCCGTGATGTTGAGGTATACGTCCCGGTAGATGCCGCCGGAGAAGTGGTGGTCGCCGGTGCGCGGGTTCTGCTCGGGGTTCCACTTGTTGTTCACGCGCACAGCGATGACGTTCTCCCCAGCGTGGAGGTTGTCGGTGATGTCAAAGGTAAAGCCGGTATAGCCGCCGTTATGGGTGCCCACGGCCTCCCCGTTGACAAAGACCTCTGTTTCGATAAAAGCGCCTTCAAACTCAATGCTGATGCGCTTGCCGCCGTCCAGCCACTCCTGCGGGACGTCGAAGGTCTTGCGGTACATGCCGTAGCCCACAAAGAAATTGGTCTCCATATTATAGGGGATGCTGAAGCTGTGGGGCAGGCCGACGTTGGTCCATTCGGAGTCGTCAAACGCAGGGTCGATTGCGCCGCCGAAATCCGGGGCGGTATCGTCCGTGACGGATTGGCTCTTGAATTTCCACTCGCGGTTGAAATTGATCTGCTGCCGGGGCGTCTCCGGGGCTTCATAGGTGTCCCCGACGGCGGTCCCGGTGGACAGGACGGTTTGGCTGTCGATGGCGCTCTCCTGCGCCATTGCGCTGCCGTTCAGAGAAAACATGCCCAGCAGGAGCGAAAGCGCCAGCACGCTGGACAGGATTCTTCGAAACCTTTTCATTAACAGTTCTCCTTCCTTTCCAATGTCCTTTTCTTACCAAATATAGGGAACGTTGACGGGCAAAGCCGGTTTCCCTCCTTTCAAAGCCAAATGGTCAACGATACCAGATGAAATAATGGCATGTGGACCGAACATCCATCTGCCATGTAAAATGGCGAAAGGAAATAATATAAATCCATAAAAAACCAATAAAATTTTGCAAATTTTTAGAATTGTATACAATTGATAATAGCACAAACGGAAAGATTTTAGAATAGAAATACTGAAAAATGGGAGGATTGTCCATGTTTTTGATTCAAATATCCATATCTTCTTTCCTTGAGGGAGAAAGCCGCCTTCCCCGTTGCAAAATTCTCTAGGCGATGCTATAATAAAATACTATAAACTCGCGCGAAATAGGTCAAAAAAGAGAGATGGAAAAGGAGGCAAAACATGTTAAATACGGATTTTTCCAGCAAGTTTGTCAAAGAGGGGTTGACATTTGACGATGTCCTTTTGATCCCGGCGGAATCCCATGTGCTGCCAAAGGAGGTGGACGTCTCCACCCAGCTGACCAAGACCATTCACCTGAACACGCCGCTGATGACCGCGGCCATGGATACGGTCACAGAGACGGAGATGGCGATTGCCATTGCCCGCGAAGGCGGCATTGGCATCATCCACAAGAACATGTCGATCGAAAAACAGGCGGACGAGGTGGACAGGGTCAAGCGCTCTGAAAACGGCGTCATCGTCAACCCGTTTTTCCTCTCTCCGGACCACTTTGTCCATGATGCGAACGACATCATGGCGCGCTACAAAATTTCCGGTGTGCCGATCTGCGAGAACGGCAAATTGGTCGGCATCATCACCAACCGCGACCTGCGGTTCATGACCGAGGCGGACTTCGACCAGAAGATCTCCGCCGTGATGACCAAGGAGAACCTGGTGACCGCGCCGGTGGGGACGACGCTCAAGCAGGCGCAGGAGATCCTCCGCCAGCACCGCATTGAGAAGCTCCCGATTGTGGACGAGAACGGCTACCTGAAGGGCCTCATCACGATCAAGGACATTGAGAAATCCGTGCAGTACCCGAATTCCGCAAGGGATGCGGCGGGCCGCCTGCTGTGCGGCGCGGCCATCGGCGCAACCGCAGACGTGCTGGAGCGCGTGGCGGAGCTGGTCAAGGCGCAGGTGGACGTGGTGGCGCTCGACTCGGCGCACGGCCACAACAGCGGCATCCTGGACGCGGTGCGCAAGGTCAAGAAGGCGTTCCCGAACCTGCCGCTGATCGCGGGCAACATCGCGACGGCAGCCGGCGCGGAGGCCCTGATCGACGCGGGCGCGGATTGCGTGAAGGTCGGCATCGGCCCGGGCTCCATCTGCACCACCCGTATCGTTGCAGGCATCGGCGTGCCGCAGATCACGGCGATCTACGACGCGGCGTGCGTCGCGGCGAAGCACGGCATCCCGATCATCGCGGACGGCGGCATCAAGTATTCCGGCGACATCGTCAAGGCGCTTGCGGCGGGCGCAAACGTGGTCATGGTCGGCTCCATGGTCGCGGGCTGCGAGGAATCCCCCGGCGAGACGGAGGTCTTCCAGGGCCGCCAGTTCAAGGTATACCGCGGCATGGGAAGCCTGGCCGCGATGGGCAAGAAGGACGGCGGCAGCTCCGACCGCTACTTCCAGTCCGACAGCAAGAAGCTGGTCCCCGAGGGCGTCGAGGGCCGCGTGCCGTACAAGGGGCCGCTGTCCGAGACCGTCTACCAGATGCTCGGCGGCCTGCGCGCCGGCATGGGCTATACCGGCTGCGGCAGCATTGCGGAGCTGCATGAGAAGGCGCAGTTCATCCGCATCACGGGCGCGGGCCTGCGCGAAAGCCATCCGCACGACATCCAGATCACGAAGGAATCCCCGAACTATTCCCTCAGCGTGTAAGGGGAAGGTTTCTTTCCGCATAGGATACCTGCTGATAGACAGAACAGGGACCCGAGGTTGCAAAACCCCGGGTCCCTTTTTCCATGCCGGAAACCTGTGGGAATCCATCTGGAAAACCAAAAGGCCAGCACCGGGGACAAGCCCGGCGCTGGCCCCAGCGCATCCAAGGGGCGGTTCCCCGCCCGTATCCGCTTTACAAAAACAGCGACAAAATAACCGTGATAATCCCGCACACGCCGATGGAAATCCCGCTCATCGCGCCCTGTACCTCGCCCATCTCCAGGGCTTTGGTGGTCCCAAGGGCGTGGCTGCACGCGCCCGTGGCAAGCCCCTGCGCGACCGGGCTTTTGATGTGGAACACCTTGGCGAACAGCGGCGCGGCCAAGGCCCCGATCAGCCCGGTGAGCAGGACCGCGACCATCGTGATGGCGACCACGCCGCCCTGGCTTTCCGCAATGCCCACCGCGATGGGCGTGGTGCAGCTCTTGGGGAGCAGCGCCTTGGTGATGGAATCGTCCAGCCCAAAGGCCTTGCACAGCAGGAATACGCTGCCGATGCTGGTGATGCTTCCGGCGGTACATCCCGCGAGGACCGGCCAGAAGTGCTTTTTTAAGACGTCCATCTGGTTATAGATGTTTAAGGCCAGCACCGCGGTCGCCGGGCCCAGGAAGAGGTTGATGATGTCCCCGCCTTTGTTGTACGCCTCCAGCGGGATGTCAAACAGCACGAGCACCGCAATGCAGAGCAGGATGGCGATCACCAGGGGGTTGCAGATCGCCTTGCGGGTCTTTTTCTGGATCCAGATCCCCGCTTCAAAGGCGGCGATGGAGAGCACAATGCCGAACAGCGGCGAGTATACGACGGTTTCAAACATCGGGTTTGTCCTCCTTCCGCGCGGTCCATTTCATCACAGCCTGCACCGTCCACCCGGTGACCAGAAAGACGAGGGGCGTGGTGACCAGGCAGATGACCAGCAGGGGGATGAGATTCGCTTTCAGGACGTCCAGGTAGTCCAGCAGACCCACGCCCGCCGGGATGAAGAAGAACGCCATGTTCGAGAGCAGGAAATTGGATTTTTCCTGGATATGCCGCGGCTTGAGCCATTTGCAGGCCAGCAGCAGGAAGAGCAGGATCATGCCGATCACACTGGCGGGGAATGGAAACGGCAGCACCGCCGCGATCGCCTCCCCCACGAGGCATACAAACAATACGATACCGATTTGTGCGAGAATCCTCATTTTGCAACGCTCCTTGTGCAGAAAATCCCTTACAAAAAATACCTTATTATGATAGCACAACCGCCGCGCGCTATGTGCATAAGCTTTTTTGCGCGCGGTTGCGAAAAATAAGCAAAAGCGCAGAAATCGTGCGGTGGGGGAGAGCGCCGCCTTGCCTGCAAAGGGCGCCCCATGCGCGGGAGGCGGCCCTTTATGGGGCGTACCGGGCGCCAATCCCCCGGAAATTGCCCGGATTTTCCCGGAAAAGCGAAAAAAATCAAAAAAAGTCAAAACTTTCTTGGAATGGTCCTTGACAAAACCGGACAGGCTGTATTATAATGATAAACGCTTCGCATAGACTATATGAAAGTCCTGCGAGACGTTTATGGCGGCATAGCTCAGTTGGCTAGAGCATTCGGTTCATACCCGAAGTGTCACTGGTTCAAATCCAGTTGCCGCTACCAAATGGCCCGGTGGTCAAGCGGTTAAGACACCGCCCTTTCACGGCGGTTTCACGAGTTCGAATCTCGTCCGGGTCACCACTCTTTTTATTCCCGCGCAAGCGCACGGGGTATGGACGCATAGCTCAGCTGGTTAGAGCGCTCGCCTCACACGCGAGAGGTCATGGGTTCGAGTCCCCTTGTGTCCACCAATTCTGAAGCACCTATAGCCTGCGCTATAGGTGTTTTGTATTATCAAATCAAAACAAGGCGCTTGCAACCTGTGCGGCGCCGCACATCATAGGAGGTCGACGGACGATGAAAAAAGTTCTTGCGCTCGCCGCAGCTGCGGCGCTCCTGCTCAGCATTTCCGCCTGCGGGGTGGATGTGGGCACCGTTTCCGGCTCAGATGGGACAACGTCGGATGCAATCCTGAGCTCGGTCCCCGGCGAGGAGTCGCAGACGGGCGAAGAGAGCCAGGCGCCCGCCAAGGACCCGGAGGAAATCGAGGCGGAGGTGGACGACAACCTCACCGGCCTTTGCAGCTTCCTGGCGCAGACCGGCGGCGTGGGCGGCGACCCCGTGGATATGGCGGCCGATTTCATCGGCGCGGTGGCGGGCGTGCAGTACCGCTTCAGCTATGAGGGCAGCAACAACGTCACGGTGGAGCTCTACGAATACGACCTCGACAACTTGAACGACGAGGCCCAGGCGGTGCTGGACAGCGTCAAGGCGAACGGCACCTTTACCGTCATCGGGCAGGAGGTCACGGACGCCTATCTCTCGGACAGCGGGAAGTACCTGATGATCTATAAGGACACCCAGACGAACGAGCAGAACGAGCTGCACAAGCAGGAAATCGTCGAGCAGTTCCAGGGATTTAAAGCGGAATAATTCTATATGGGGAAAGAAGCTGTTGTAGGCCAACGGGCCTGCAACAGCTTTTTTGGTTTGTAGCCGGCCGTCCGGGTCGAAGCCCCTCCACGCAATATATTTTCTATGTGAAAATATTTCTCCCGAAAAATTGAAAAAATTCCAAGTTTGCAACGGTGTTCTAAGTAGAGGAATCTTTTGGAAGGAGGAATATCCGATGAAAAAGACCATTGCGGCCATCACAGCGGCCTGCCTGCTCCTGACAACGGGATGCGGCCTGCATCTCACCGGGGGCCTGGAGGCGTATGACCCCAAGGAAACCGTCCCGGCGATTCGGGTTGCCGTAGGCGGCGAGGAAGCGGACTACGGGGTGACGCTCCATGAGTGGGACGGGTTTACGGACGCGGCATTGGATTACGCACCGTGGTTCCCGGGCGCGGTCCAGGAGGGGGTCCGGATTCCCACAGCGCCGCCCGGCACAGAGGTTACCGTCACCTTTTCCGGGGAAAAGCCGCAGAACATTCTGGTAGAGGATTACGCCCTGGACGAGGCGGGGGAGTTTTCCTGGTTTTGGGGGAAGATTGCCTCCCGAAGGTACACCGGAACCCAGGAAATGGAGATCCCCCTGCTGGAATGCCGCCCGGAGATCCTATATGGGGATATCGGCTGGGGGACGGAGCCGTTCCTGCACGGGTTCAACATGGAGTGCGAATGGGCGGACGGGAACCGGTGTACGTACTCCTTTATGGTCCGGACGGAGCAGAAGGCCGTCTCGACGAGGAAAGCGCCGCCGCAGCTGCGCATCCAATGCGGGGACGCCGTGCTCGAACCGGCGACGCTGGTCGATCGCTGGGGTGGGGAAAGCCCACGGGCGGACGAGGCGTTTCCCGAACTCTGGAACCTCTTGGCGCAGGCGCCCATCGTTTCGATGCCAGAGGACGGGACTCTGGAATTTTCCCTGGATGGGCGCGTCCCCGATATTGGCCGGCTGAGCGCCTGCCTTCTCGACGAGGAGAGCATCCCCGAATATGGGGAGGATACGCTTGAAAGCGGAAACAAATATCTGCCCGCCTTCTCCATAGAGGGCGGGCAGGGGACGCTCGCATGCGCGGACCTGGGGTTCCCGCAGACGCCTGCGCTCTACGGCTTCCGGCTGGACTGCACCTGGCAGTCGGGTGAACCGGCGGGCCGGTGTACCTATGTGTTCGTCGCCCGGTGGGATGGGGAACCGGCGGAAGCAATTCCCGACTGACCGCTTTCGTTTTCCACCGTTTTTGCCCAAATGGTGGAAAACTTTCCTGCGCCGCCTTACGCGCCCTGCGTTTTGGCGCGGTAGCCGCGCGGGGTGTACCCCGTTGCGGCGCGGAACTGCTTGGAAAAGTAGCTGTGGCTGGAAAAGCCGCAGCGCGCCGCGATCTCGATGACCGGCAGTTCCCCGTGGGTCAGCAGGTCCATAGCGGCGAGGATGCGCCGCCGCTGGAGGTAGCTCTGCGGCGTGGTGTGCAGCAGCTGCTCAAAGGTGCGCTCGCATTCGCGCGGGGAGAAGTGCACCGCCTGGGCGAGCACCCGCAGGGAGAAAGGCTCGCTGTAGTGCGCGTCAAACCAGAGAAGCATCTGCTTGAGCCGCTCTTCCCGCAAGGGGGAGGGGCTGGCGGCCGCTTCCCCGGCGTGCTGTTGGAGCAGCAGGAATGCCCGTGAGAGCGCCTCCCGGACCGTGAACTCAAAGGCATAGGCTTTGTCCTGGCAGGCGGCATGCGCCGCTTCAAAGGCGTCTAGGACGTCCTTTTGCCAGGCTTCGCCGGGCAAAAGCAAAAGGGTGGGCGGGCCGTTTTCGAGAAACGGGCGCACATATTTGACGTCGATCGCGTTCCCCTCGGGGCCCGCTACGATGGATGGGTCAAATACGAGGGAACGGTACCGGCAGGGGGATTCCACCGCGCAGGTCATGCTGTGGAGCTTGTCGGTGTTGACAAGCACCCCCTGCCCGGGCTGCAAGAGAAATTGCGTTTCCGCGGCGGAGACCTCGACTTTTCCCTGGTCGAGCATAAACAGTTCCACCTCATGGTGCCAGTGCGGTGGGACTTGCGAGGCGATATACTGGTGGACATCCCCGCGATAGGCATGGCAGGGGAACAGGGAACGGCCGACCGGCTGCCGTTCCATCCGGTTGGCCTCCACCTGCAAGGAGCACTGTGCAAGCGGCATCCATCACAACCCCTTTCTCATCATTTGTCGCTTTTCTTATAGTATATGGCGCTTTCTGAAAAGAAACAAGGGCTTATTTGCGCTATAATACCAGTAAACGCGCGGCCCGCAGAGGCATGGCCGCGGCCGGGCGGCAACCGGCCCGTGCGGGAACGGCAGGAACACGAGTAAGGAGGATTTCCCATGCTGGAACATGTTGCGATTTGGACCAGGGACCTGGAAGGGATGAAGGACTTTTATTGCGCCTATTTTGACGGCAAGGCGGGGGCGAAATACCGCAGCAAGTCCGCCGCGCATCCGAATTTTGAGTCGTATTTCCTGACCTTTGGGGACGGGAGCCGGCTGGAGCTGATGCAGATGCCCACCATCCCGGAGAGCGCCTACGCGCCGGGGCAGGAGGCGCTCGGGTTGACGCACATCGCCTTTGCGGTCGGCGGCACGGACGAGGTGGACGCCCTGGCGAAGCGCGCCCATGCGGAGGGGCGGCCGGTGCTGCTGGAGCCGCACCGCACCGGCGACGGCTATTATGAGGCGTGCATCCTGGACCCGGACGGGAACCGCGTGGAGGTCACCACGCTGCCGGAGGCATAAGGATTCCTGAGTAGGAATGAGAAAAATCGGAAGAGAGGCTTCCTGCGTTTGCAGGGAGCCTTTTCTATATAGAAAAACGAGGCGGCTGCAACTTGCAACTGCCTCGTTCTCATTCGCGGAATTCTAAAAGTTTTGAGGGCGGCACATCCAATGCGATGGAGATGCGGAAGAGGTTATCCAAAGAAATGCCGACGCTTGCCACTTCGATTTTGCTGATATGGGTCTGGTCAACGCCGATTTTCTCCGCAAGGGCTTCTTGCGTAAGGCCCCGCAGCTTTCGGTAATAAGCAATATTCAATCCCAATTTTTTGTAAAGACTTTTAAATTCAGACCGCACCATACATCACCATGTATTAGTTTAAAGGGATGGAAGAGGAAAATGTATAGATTGTAAATGCTATATTATGTATTTACAATACATATATAGTATGGTATCTTATATAAAATGGTTTTGAAAATCCTAAAATTGTAAGGAGCAAAAGCGATGATCTACTGCGGCAACCATTTCTGTGCCTATTGGTTCGAAGGGATTTGTATGAAGGAAGACATTCGCCTGGACAACCGCGGGGTATGCCTGACCTGCGTGCAGGTCGATATCGACCGTTCCCTGCTGGCCCGCCAGCGGGCGCAGGCCCGGGAATACAGGGAAGGGTTGGAGGATTGCGCGAAAAAGTGGCTGGATAACCTAGATTTTACATAATTTTAATCCCTCCTGAACCACAGCGGGCGCCCGTTCCGGTATGATAAAGACACAATCCAGTGAATGTTGTAAACAGTTCGTTTAGGAGGAAAAGACATGAAAAGAACGATCGCTTTTATGATGGCTTTGGCATTGTGCGTAGGAACGACCGCTACCGCATTTGCCGAGGATACTGCCACGGAGTTTAGCTTTACCCTGCGCAACGACCCGACCTTCACCGTGACGATCCCCGCCCAGGTGACCATCGAGGAAGAGGGCACGGAGGTAGAAGTTGTGGCAGAGGACGTTGAGAACCTCGCAGAGAACGAGAAGGTTTCCGTCACGATCGCCGGCACGGATTATTTCCGCAACCAGATGGTCTTGGAGGACCCGGATACGCGCGCGGTGATGCGTTATCAGATCGTCACGCCGGACGGCCGTACCCTGGAGACCACTGGCACGGACACCATGACCGGCCAGGAGATCGTTTCCTTCACGGAAGACGGCACGGAGACCTATACGGTGAAGCCTGTGGTTGCGCCTTCCACCAGGCCCGGCAACTACAAGGGCACGCTCACCTATGGCATCTCGGTTGTTGAGGCTGAATAATTCCTTAAAAATCGAATAACTCCCTCACAGGTTCACCCCCGTAGCTGCTGCCCAGCTGCGGGGGTGATTTTTTTGGTATAAAGAGAAACCGTATAAAGGCGATGGATTCCCAAACGGCCCGGCCCGTCCAAAAAATTTTTGAACATGCGGGCCGATGCGTTCGGGGAACCGCCCCAAAAAGGGGTTAAGAGCAGAACCGGTGGTTGCCGATCACCGTGATGACCGGGCGTGAAAAAATCCATTTGTTGGTGGACTTTGCAGGGTTGTAGTAATAGACCGCGCCGCCGGAGGGGTCGTTCCCGTTGATCGCGTCGCGCGCCGCGCGGTAGGCGGAGTCGGCGACCGCCGCGTTCACGCCCCCGTCGTACAGGCAGGAAAACGCCCCCGGCTGGTAGATCACCCCGGCCAGCGTGTTGGGGAAGGAGGGGTGCTCGATGCGGTTGAGGATGACCGCCCCGACCGCCACCTGCCCCTGGTAGGGTTCCCCACGGCTTTCCGCCGAGATAATCCGGGCCAGCAGGTCCACATCGCTGCTGCTGAACCCGCCCTGCCCAGCGCCGGAGGAGATCCCCAGCTTGCGCAGCGTCTGTTCCCCGGCGATGCCGTCCGCCGCCAGGCCGTTGTATTTTTGGAACGCGATGACCGCGTTTTTGGTCTGCGTGCCGTAGATGCCGTCCACCTCGCCGGTGTAAACGCCGTATTCCTTGAGCTTGGTCTGGATCTGCCGGACCTCCTCGCCGGTGGAGCCCACCTTGGAAAGCGTCTGCACGCTGCCGCCGAAATTCCCGGCCAGCGCGATGATTAAAACGTTCACCAGCAGGATCACCAGGATGCGCCAAAGGTATCTGAAGCCATGTTTCATGATGTAGCCTCCCACAGAAGTTTCCATTGATACGATTGTTTCCATGGGGAGCGCAATTATACCCGGACAGCTTCGCGCGGGAACGTAGAACGCTTTTAAAGGGAATCCGGGGAGTTCCCGGGCGGTTTCGCGCGCCCTGCCTGGCTGCCTAAATCCCATAGGAAAGAAGGATTTTCAAAGAAAAAAGGAAATTTTTATAGGAAGGACGCGCGCGTTCCCCAGCCCATCTACCAGGAAATCTTGAAAAAAGTGGAATCCCCCTGCGCCGCGCGCTTGCGTTGGGGGAGTGGAGCGCTGCACACATGACCTGGTGGCCAGGGTGCTTTCCCCTTGCCTTTTTTATCCATATATAGTAGAATGGAAAGGCCGCAGAAACGCCCCGTTTTGGCAGGGAAAAAGGCCGGAAAAGGAGAATTTGAAAAAAGTTTCAAATTTTTTTAAAAAAGGTGTTGACAAAAGGGGTAGGGTTTGGTATTATATTCGAGCA
>NZ_JADMOD010000027.1:0-14365 GCF_015558525.1 Anaeromassilibacillus sp. D41t1_190614_C2
GCGTTCTCGAAGAATTCCTTGGCAGACGGCACCAGGCTGTCGATCACGTCCCGCGGCACCGCGTTGGCCTCTTCCAATACGATGCCCAAGATGCTCTTATCCACGCTTGTGAACGTGAAGCGCAGGGTCGTGCTCTCGCCCGGCATCGTGAAGGTATACGTGCAGCCGTCCGCTGCAAACTCGATGTCCTCGCCGTTGAGCTGCGCTCCGGAGAACGCGCCGTCCGTCGGGGTGAAGGTGAAGGTCAGCTCTTCGCCCGGCTGTACCTTCGCGCCATAGATCGCATCTGTGGAGATGATTTCCTCCGCTTCGCCCTCGACGCTCATCGATGCGTTGCCGCTCCACTGTACCGTCAGAAGCTGCGGCTCGGTGTTTTCAGTTTTTTCAAAAGTGAAGGAATGGAAAGCAACCGCACCTTCCACCAGTTCAATGGACACATCCTTTACGCCATTCCAAAGGGAAGACGGGATTTCCACCGTAAAGTCTTGATCGTGGGCCGCATCCCATCCGCCGGTCTGTGCGATTCGGACGTCGACAAACTCGTTGTCGCCCTCTCCGAATCGGAAGCGCAGAAGGGCTTCCTTTTCTTCTTCTGTGTCGGCGCGGCCGTTTGCCACACGGACGGTCAGTTTAGAAGCGCCTGTTGAGCCAAAGTCGAGACCGTCGTAGTAGAGGATTTCACCCTTGTCGAATCCACCGACGACCTGATCAGGCTCGCCGCGTTCCAAGTTGACAGAGCCGTCCACGGAATCATAATTCCTTGCATAGGTGGTAGTATAGGCGGATTTGCTTCTTCCAGTGAGAACCAGTCCATCAATTGCGGCTTGCAATTGTTCAGCCGCTTCCGCTACAGCATCGTTGTCATAGATGTCCACTGCGGATGCTGACTTATAAGCGGCTTCAAAGATTTTCCAGGTTTCTTCCGTGTAAAGGAGGGGCCGGTTCTCAACCTTCGCAGTAATGTCGGCAGCCTCCTGCATGGCGTTTTCGTAATCTTCGTTCACCACGGGGGCGCTGTCGTATCCGGTGAAGACCAGTGCCTCAAAGTCAAAGCTGGTGCCCTTTTCAAAGCCGATGACAAGATCCTGCGGGCCCATAATCCCCTTTGCAGGAACGGTTTGTTTAAAGAACGTCTCAGAGGAGAGCTCATAGGACTCGCCTTCGCCAGCCTTAAAGACAAAGGGAATGGTCTTTTCCGTCCCGTTGTCGTTGTAACGCAGATACCCATAGACGTCTTCTCCATTGAGGCTTCGTCCCTGGATTGTCACTTCTTTGGAGCCATAGCTGCCAAATTCGACATTGTTAAATTTGATTTCCACTTGATCGGTGATTGCGCTGACATAGTTCTGCATGATCACATGGCTTCCGCCGTCGATATCCGTGATTTCAATATCGCCCGCGGCGGATTCCGGATTCATCTGCTCATAGGGGCTGATATACTGCACGGTACCTTCTTCAAACCAGAAGGAATTCAAGGCGATGGAACCATTTTGGAAGACCAACACAAGATCGTGCAGGCCAGAGATACGAGGAATGTCAAAGGTCTGGGACTTGTACTCGCTCCAAGAGCCGGTCGGCTGGAATTCCAGCGTGGTCACCAGTTCGCCGGTGGGGGAATCAAGACGTACCTCGATGATTTGCGAATAACTGTTGTTATTGGAGCCATTGATGGTGATCTTCGCACATCCATTAAGGCCAAAGTCCACATCCTCATAACGGGTCCAGTTGCCAGACGAGATCCCGCCCAGTGCGGTTGCAGGTTGACCGCTTTCATCCGTACCGCTTTCCGTCCGCAAATTGCCGCTGCTTTCCGCATAGGATTCTGCTTCAATCGTCTCGTACGGGTCCACGTTTGTCTTTTCCACAAAGGTCTGGGTCAGATATTCCGGCGTCAGTTCGGCCTCTGGCTGGAATTCATCAGAAGCCATGTACTGAAGGATGCTGTAATAGAGCTGCTTTGCTTCGGGGTATTCCTCCATCTGGTTCAGCAGGTCGAAGGTGCATACCACCAACTTGCCAGCTCCCACGTTTGCTTCAAACAGGCTGCCCAGCTTCCGGCTCCACTCCATGTGGTCAATGTTCCAGGCGAGGGGTTCCAGATCTGCCGGAGCATCGTCCAGGACGACCGCGCGCGAGCCTTTCATCAGATTAAACCACTGATAATCGTTGAAATATTCCGTGGGGAAATAGCGGAAGATCGGGTGGTCGTTTTGTACATACATGCCCATCGTGTGGGCGTCACGGTCCGAGCGGTGGAACATCTTGCTCCAGTAGTCCGTCGTCCAGCGTACGGCCACACTGTCGGGAATGGTTTTCAGGCTGGGCTCCGGCAGGAAGAGGACTTTTTGGCCGTTCTCCAACGCCTGTAGGGTTGCCTGGTCCATGTTGGTAGAGACCAGAACATCCGAAGGCACTGTGGGGTTGAGATCGCTGGGATAGACCCACAGGTCGTAGCTGTTGGAGCCGATGGAATCCACGGAGACCTCCAACTTTAGCTTTGCCGCTTCTGTCACGCCCGCCAAGGAGGTGGTAAAGGCGCCGATCTCTGTTACACCGCCCTGCGCAACGTCCGTCGCGTCAAGGGTTCCCTCTGCAAGGACGGTATCGCCATTTGTCAGTTTCCATTGCCCAACAACGCCGTCCAAAGCGGCCGGGCCGTAGTTGACAACGGAAATCGTTCCCGTCAGATCTTCGGAGTTGGTGAGGACCAGCTTCGGAAGCTGTGCCAAAACAACGACGGAATCGTTAAAGCTCTTATACTGCTCTTTCGTAAAGCCACCGGGCTTGTCTTCCATGAAGTTGTCCAGAATGCCGACGTGTGCGGTGCCCTGGCCGGGGAAGTCCTGGATGCTGAGCAGCTGATAGCCGGCCATATCCGGTGTGCGCAGCGCGGTTTCCATATCGGCACGGTAACCGATCGCGGAGACACGGGCGGATACTTTTGAGAAGATCTCGTTCATGTGAAGCAAGCCTTTGCTCTCCATGAGATCCCGGTAATACTGCAAGTTGCGCGCCTCAAAAACGCCCGATTCATACTTGGGGATTTCTTCGTCGAACAGGGGGAGGACCTGGTACTGGCCCGCCTCGTGGTTCATCAGGGGCTTATCCACCTCTTCAATGGCATGCTGATAGGTGAACGTTGTGTTCGGCTGCATGGACTCCAACGCACCGCCGGAGGCCGCATCCACCCAGGAGAACGAAATGCGCGTATGATACGGGTCGGAATTCGCCCTCGTTTTGCAGGTGGTCCAATAGTCGTCCCCTTCGTTGAGAGAAGGCGCCCAAAAGTTGTTGTTGCTGCCCTCCGCATACAAGCGGGTATCGTCCACGCTGCGGCAGAGCTCGCGGAGCGCGTTTGCGCCGTCCCGGTTGCTGCCGGTGGTATTGAGCTCATTGCCCCATGCAAACATAACAAAGGACGGGTGATTTGCAAGATATTCGAGAATTCTTACAGCCTCTTCGTTGAAATAGTCGCCGAAGGGCGTGCCGCCAAACCCGTAGAGCTCCGGCTGCATGTAGATGCCCAGCTCGTCGGCCGCTTCGAACGCTGCCTCCGGAGGCGTCCAGGAGTGGAAGCGGAAGAAGTTGATGCCGAGTTCTTGTGCTGTGGAGAAGAAGTCGAGCCACTCCTCCTTGGTCATGAACGGGTATCCGGTCAATGGGAAGACGGCGGAATTGCCCTCGCCGCGCATAAAGGTGGTGGTCCCATTGATGGTGAATTTTGTCCCGGAGGTCTTAAATTCACGCATACCGAAGTTTTCGACAAAGGTATCGGAATACATACCTTCTGCATCCAGGGAGACAGTCATTTCATACATGGAGGGATCGAATTCCGACCAGAGGCGGACGTCGTCGCCCATCGCATAGGTGACTTCGATTTCCTTTTCCGTCTCATCCGCGGCCAGGGAGAATTCCTGTACGGCCTGCGGAACGGTATGTACATCGCCCTCGTGGTTGTAGCTGTGCGCCTGGAGGGTCAGGTTGCCGTTGACCGCCTGTCCTGTCGTATTGGAGAGCGTGATCTTTGCCAGAGCGGTTTTGGCGTGAATGTCCGGATAGATCCGCACATCCTGGATAAAGACAGGGTCCACGGCCTTCAGCTCAATTTTTCCAATGATGCCGTTCCAGTTTGTCACCGTCTCTTCCGTCAACATGTGGCTGTTGGTGCCCACCTGATAATCTGTGTTGCGCACCTGCACCGTGATGGTATTTTCCTGGCCGGGGATCAGGCCCGACAGGACGTATTCCTGTGCCGTGCCCAACGTATCGTTGGAATTATAGTTGGCCTGCTCCTGGCCGTTCACCCAGACCTGGGTGTTTTTGGTGCGCTCCATCAGGAATGTCACATGCTTTCCGGCCCAGTTTTCCGGGATAAAAACCTTCTTTTGATAGACCGCATCGCCGGTATAGGTGTATTTGCGGTTCAGATGGTTGGTGTTGACCGATGTATTCCGGTTGCCCTTTTTATTTTCGTCCAGCGTTCCCGGAAGGATACAGGTATCGGACAGGGTGCCGTCCTCTGGGGAATACGAACCCAGTTTCAGCTCCCAGACGCCCGCCAGGGATTTTTGATCGGCAACAATGTGGTCCTGAAAGACTGCGACTGCGGCATCAAGCGCTTCGTAGGCAGAGTGAATCTGTGTTTTATTGGCGGCCTGGTCCTGGAAGACTGCATTCGCTTCTTGGATAGCCGCTGCAAAAGTATCTTTTGCTTCTTCGGACGCTTGACCGTTTTCGGCTCCGGTCCCCGTGCCGTTCAGGAGGGACTGGGATTCCCCGAGCAGGGCTTCCAAGTCGTCACGGCCATACATATTGCGGGACTCCTCAAAAGTATGCAGCGCAGCGGTCAGCGCGTCGGCAGCCGCTTGAATGGCTGCTTCGTCGGATTCCGGCAGGGAGGCGGCTTGCAGCTCCGCTTCGTCGATCGCTTGCTGGAAGAGATCGATCTGTTCCTGGGGATACTGGCCGATTTCCTCACCGGCTTCTGCCTGGCCGATTGCCTCATATGCGTTATCAAGCTGATCCCACAGCGGTGCATAAACGCTCTCGGCGGCAAAGAAATTCAGCTCCGCGCAGGAGGCCATGGATGCGTTTACCGCTTCCAGACGCACATAGCGGGCGGAAACGGGCGCGGAGAAGACCGCTTCTTTTTCGGTCATATCGCTTTCCCAGGAGCCCTCTGCAATGGGCGTGTAGGTGTTTCCATCGGCGCTGACCGAGATCGCATATTCGCGGATATAACCGTTGGAATTCCCGTCCTGCCTGGGCAAATACGTCAGCTTTGTCAACTCGACATTCCGGCCCAAGTCTACGGAGATCCAGTGCGGGGCCGAAGCAGAGGTGCTCCAGCGGGTATGCCACATCGTCCCGGAATCGCCGTCGATGGCCAGGGACGCATAGCAGGTGTCACTGCTGCTCTCTTCACTGGATGCGGTTGCCGTCATCAAAAACTGGGGGATTTTTACAGGGTTGTTGTCGTAGGCAACGGCCTGGACCCACGATAAAGGGATGCTGCTGGCGAGCAAGGCGGCAGTACAGGCCATGGCTGTAACTCGCCTTGCAAAGAATCCTTTCTTTGACATTTTTCTCCTCCTTGATCCAATCTTTTCTTCATCCTCTTTTTAGCGTGTACTCTGTCACCTCCTCATGGCACATAACGATATAAAATATATTATGTGGTTGTATTATTATGATTATTATATAACTTTATAATATTATGTCAATGTATTATAGGGCATATAGTTGAATGTTTTGTTATTTGAAATGTTTTTTTCTGCATACAAAAAATAAAAGCATTCCGGTGTAGGGAATCATTTTTAACACTTGCTCCACATTTAAATAGGAAGGCGCTATGCGTCCGCCATAGGGGCCTCTTGGCCGGAGGCTTGCGAAAAGTATGGCTTGGGATAAACAGGTTCGAGCGGATAAAATAAGGCTGGCGGCCTTAAAGCAGACAACCAACTTTGTTTTTATGGTTCAAAAATCCATAGCGGATTTTGATTTTTTCGAATGCAAAAAACCCTATAAGCAGGGATAAACGCTCCTGGCTTATAGGGCTTCTTGTGTTGGTTCCTATTGGGCATGTAAGGGTTGTGTGGCGACAAATTTTGAAAAAATAAACGTGGTTATGCACTTTGAGGGCGGCGAAGTTCTTCTTCCATAGGCAACAAGACGCTTGCTTGTACATAACCGTTTTCATAAGAAAAGCGAAAGCTCCCGCCGTACTTTTTGACAATATTCCGCACAATCCCCATGCCGATCCCATGCTGTGCAGCGTCCTCTTTGGTAGTCAACAGCAGAGGATTCTCACCGCGGGGATCATGGGGGTATTTGTTGAAGATTTTGAGGGAGATGCAGCCCTTGGCCGCCTTGATTTCCACGCGGATGTCCTTTTCCGGGGCCTTCTCCGAGGCTTCGATGGCATACCCTGCCGCTTCAGGCAGAAGACGGCGAAGAGCTGACCGCTTATGTACCGCTCAAGGAATCCACCGGCGGCGGCTTCCCCGGTTTCCCGGGCTTCCCGGGCGGCGGAGAATCGACAACGACGGTAGAGTCCGTCATAGATCTGGATACGGTTCAGAAGTATTACAATGTCCCGGATTCGCTGGTCTAAGCGGTCGAGGCCGGGGAGATGCCGAGCGACGAGGAAAAGGCGCAGGCGGCGAGCGAGGCGGATTTCGCCATCATCGAACTGCAATCCCCCAGCATGGCGATGGAATACACCGACGGCCGGCCGCAGAACCTGACCTATGGCGAATATACGGCGGACGCCATGCGCGAAGTCAGCATCGGGTACGATTGGTACCACGCGGCCGGCACGCTGGTCCAGTATAACGAGACCCCGGACGAGTCCAAGGGCGATTATAAGTCCAACCGTTCGAGAAAGGGCAACACCCATGCGGGCACCCCGGAAAATCTGGAACTGATCCAGGAGACCGTGGAACTGATGGGCGACAAGCCGATCATCTTCATCCTCAGCATGGAGAACCCGATGGTCGTCTCCGAATTTGAACCCTCCGTGGACGCAATGCTGATGTATGCCTCCATGCGCGCTCTGCGGGGACGGATTGTGGAGCAACTCCAAAACGGGGCCCTATCCCGCCTCGATAGGGGGCATTTGACGGCCAATGCCCTGGCCCAGGCGGTCCAAAAGGGGGATCATGTTGCGTGCGAAGCCTACCGGCAGGTATGCAGTTTTCTGGCGATGGGCATTGTCAGCTTAATCAACCAGTTAAATCCGGGGAAGATCGTGATGGGGGGCCGGCTGGCGGAAATCCATCCGGGGCTCCTTCTGGATACCATCTATAAAGAGGTAGAGAGCCGCACACATTCCTTGCTTGTGGGCAAAATTACGCTGGAAGTCAATCAGCTTCATCCCAGCCCATCTTTGTTGGGGGCCGGTGCTTATGCGGCTTATCAGGAGCTTTCCCATCCGGAACACTTGCTAACGGCTTTTGCAGACAGAACAGCTTTGTACGCACGTGCGCGCGAACTGGCTTAAAAAGAAACCCGCCGGAATGGGAGTTCCCATCTAGGCGGGTCTCTTGCTTCATCTGAAAAACAAAAAAGAAAAGCCCTCAGAACGATATCGTTCTGAGGGCTTTTTGGTGGACATTACAGGACTCGAACCTGTGACCCTTCGCACGTCAAGCGAATGCTCTAGCCAACTGAGCTAAACGTCCATTTCCTTTGGCGGCTCGTCCCCTGACAGAGAGCGCCGTGCCCTCCCAATAAGGGCAGAAAGGATGAGGCGTTTTTAAAGTGCTTTATTATTATATCCGAGACGGTGGGAAAAATCAAGGGGTTTTGTAAAATTTTTTTAATCCCGATTCCATTCGCTTGTAAAAGGGGGATATTTGCCCTATACTGAGAAAAATAGAAAGGGAATATGGGACCCAAATGAAAATACGGCGGCGCATTTCAGCGGCGAATAGGAAATCGCCGGTTTTAGGCCGTCCAATCGAGAAAGGGGAATGCATCATGTCAGTTGGCCTGGTTTTGGAGGGGGGCGGAACACGTGGGGCTTATACCAGCGGCGTGTTGGATGTGTTTAATGAGAACCAGATTGTTTTTCCGGTGGTTTATGGAATTTCCGCAGGGGCGTGCAACGCTTTGAGCTATATCTCCGGACAGGTGGGGCGCAATTTCCGCATTTTTTACGATTATATCCAGGATGACCGGTATATGAGCGTGTCCAGCCTGCGCAAGACGGGAAACCTGTTTGGCTTTGATTTTATTTTCGGGGAGTTGTCGCACAAGCTCCTACCGTTCGATTATCAGGCTTTTTTTGCATCCCCGACCCAGTTGATGGCTGGCACCACGGATTTGCATACTGGAGAAGCCATTTTTTTTGGAAAAGAGGACCTGGACGAAGGCTTTACGCCGGTGCGCGCTTCCAGCGCGATGCCGTTTGTATCGAAAATTGTACGCTATCAAGGCCATGAGCTGTTGGATGGCAGCTATTCCACATCGATCCCCCTGCGGCGTTCTTTGAACGATGGGAATACCCGCAATGTGGTGGTGTTGACGCGCGACGCCTCCTACCGGAAAGGGACCCGGTCCGAATATCCCCGCACAGCGCTTCGAAAAATCTATGGCAAATATCCCAGCTTTATTGAGGCTGTGCAGCGGCGGCCATTGGTATATAACAGCGAATTGGATCTTTGCACCCAACAGGAGCAGGCGGGCAAAGCGGTGTTGATCCGCCCCAGCAAACCCATCCCAGTGGGGCGCTATGAGAAGAATCCGGAGCGCCTGAAACAGGCTTACGAGATGGGTAGAAAGGATGCGGAACAGAAGCTGCCGGAGGTCCGCGCATTGCTTGCACAGGGATAGAAATGTACAGCGGAGGGCGAGAAGCATGAAAATTTGTATCCTATATGGCAGCCCACGAAAAAAGAATACGTATGCGGCGGTACAGCAGATAAAAGAACGCCTGCGTCTTCATGAAGAAGTGGAATTCGTCGAGTACATTTTACAGAAGGAGCCCCACGATTTTTGCTGCGGTTGCTATACCTGTATCAACGGTGCAGAGGAAAAATGCCCCCATGCGGCGCATGTCCAGCCGGTCATTCAGGCGATGCGCGGCGCGGACGGCCTGATTTTTGCAACGCCCGTCTATGTGATGGATATGACGGCCCAGATGAAAGCGTTTTTGGATCACACGGGTTATTTTTATATGGTACACCGCCCCTACCCGGAGATGTTCCAAAAGTCCGCCCTGGTGGTTTCCACGGCGGCGGGGGCCGGTACGAAGGATGCCAATGCGTCGGTCATACGGTCGTTAAAGCACTGGGGCGTCCGCAGGATCTATTCCTGCGGCATTTCGATCTTTGCCCCGGGGTGGGATGCCATTCCTGCTTCCCGCAAACGGAAAATCGAAAAACGGCTTGTTTGTGTGACGGATGCCTTTTGGCGCTCCTTGGGGGCAAAAAAGCGCCCGACGATGCACACAAGGCTGCTGTTTTTCGCAATGAAACAGATGCAAAAGCGCAAGAAAGGGACGGGGGCGGACGCTACCTATTGGAAGCAGCAGGGATGGCTCGATGGAAAGAAGCCGTTTTGAGCGACCGATTTCCCCTTGACAGATATACAACATCGGGGTATGATAGTAAATGCAAATGATTTGCATTTAGGAGGTTCCCGTGAAAAAGAGACAACACGCCGGGAGGCCCGGCGTTTTTTATCCATTGCGGCGGGTGATCGCCGCATTTTTCTGTATGTGCCTGCTTATAACGGCGGCTGCCGGGTGTGCGCCCCGCCAGCAGGAAGCTCCCCCGCGCTTCCGTATCGTCACATCATTTTACCCAATGTATATTATGGCCTTAAATATTACAGATGGGATTGACGGCGTCCAGGTGGACAACATGGCCGGGCAGCAAACAGGGTGCCTGCATGATTACCAGCTGCAATCCAAGGATATGAAAAATATCGAACAGGCGGACGTTTTTGTCATCAATGGGGCTGGTATGGAGAGCTTTATGGAAAAAGTCACCGACCAGCTCCCGGACCTGCGTGTGATTGATTCCAGCGAGGGGATTTCCCTGTTGGTGAGTGGGGAAGATGCCCACGACCATGATGAAGAGGTTGCGCATGACCACAGCGATGCGAATCCCCATATTTGGGTGTCTATTTCCAATTGCATGAAGCAGGTGCGCAACATTGCGGATGGACTCATCGAAGCCGACCCCGAGGACGCGGTGGCTTTGGAGGAGAATACGCAGGAATATCTCGCAAAGCTCAGCGACTTGCGGGGGCGGATGCACGAAGCCCTCGATGATCTTCCAAACCGGGACATCATCACGTTCCACGAGGCGTTCCCCTATTTTGCGGAGGAATTTGACCTGCACATCGTCAAGGTGGTGAACCGGGAGCCCGACAGCCAGCCCAGCGCCAAGGAGCTCGCGGATACCATCCGGTTGATTGAGAGCACGGATGTGAAAGCGGTTTTTGCAGAGCCGCAGTATTCGACGGATGCCGCGCAGATCATTGCCCAAGAGAGCGGCGCCACGGTCTATCTTTTGGACCCGGCCGTGACCGGCGAAAATGATAAGGACGCCTATTTGCGCGCGATGGAACAAAATATGGAGGTTTTGAAAGAGGCATTGGGCGGCGCCTAAGATGCCTTTTTCTTTTACAAATCGTATAGATTCTACAGAATAATACTTGATGGATGGGATTCGAACATGGAACAATGTAAATGTAGTACGCAAATCCGGGGGTTGACGGTGCGCAAACGCGATGGTGTGATTATTCACGACGTCACCCTGGATGTACATCACGGTGAGATCATGGCGATCATCGGGCGCAACGGCGCGGGAAAAACGACCCTGCTCAAAGCGTTGCTGGGGCGCATCCCCTACACCGGAAGCATCACCTTCACCAATCCGAAGGGGGAGCGCGTGGAAAAGCCGCGCATCGGCTATGTGCCCCAGAATATGGTGTTTGACCGCTCGACCCCCATGACCGTTGCGGATATGCTCTGTGCCAATCTCTCGGCGTTCCCGATTTGGCTGGGGCATAAAAAGGAAAAGATGGCGCGTGCCGGCGCCATGCTGCAAAAGGTAGGCGGAAAAAACCTGCTGCAAAAACGGTTGGGGAGCTTGTCCGGCGGTGAGATGCAGCGGGTGCTACTGGCCTTTGCGCTGGAACCCATGCCGGATATGCTCTTGCTGGATGAGCCGGTCTCCGCAGTGGACCGCAAGGGGATCGAGGTCTTTTATGACTTGGTGACCTCCTTGCGCAGCGAATACCACATGCCGGTGATTTTGGTTTCGCACGATCTCTCCCATGTTGCGCGCTATGCCACGCGCGCCGCGCTGCTCGACCGCACGATCCTGGTCAGCGGCGACGTCAAGACGGTGATGGCTTCGCCACAGGTGCGCGAAACCTTTGGCTTGGATGTTGTGGGAGGTGCGCGCGCATGAGTGTTCTATACAGCTTAATTGATACGCTGCTTCCGTTTGAATGGACGGAATTCGCCTACATGAAAAATGCGTTTCTCGCCGTGCTGTTGATCACCCCGTTGTTCGGCCTGGTCGGGACCATGGTGGTCAACAACAAGATGAGCTTTTTTTCCGATGCGCTCGGCCATTCGGCCCTCACCGGAATCGCCATCGGCGTTTTGCTCGGCGTGGACAATTATCTGCTTTCGATGCTGGGGTTCGCGCTCCTGTTTGCCCTGTGCATATCGGCGGTGATGAGCTCCGGGACGTCGTCGGCGGATACGATCATCGGCGTATTCTCCAGCACCGGCTTGGCGCTGGGCGTGGTATTGCTCTCCGCAACCGGGGGCTTTGCCAAGTATTCCAGTTACCTGATCGGCGATATCCTGACCGTACAGCCGTCCGAAATCGGCCTGCTGGCCATCGTGCTGGCCGCCGTGGTGATCATTTGGATACTCTTTTTCAACCGTTTCCTGCTGACCAGCGTCAATACCGACCTGGCGGCCAGCAAGAACATCCACACGCGCCTGATGGAAAAGCTCTTTGTTGTGATTGTTGCGGTGATCGTCACGATTACAATCAAATGGGTGGGGATTTTAATCATCAATTCCCTGTTGGTATTACCGGCGGCGTCGGCAAGGAATCTGGCGAGGAGCATGCGCTCCTATCACTTCTGGGCGATTGGCATTTCCCTATTCTCCGGCGTCAGCGGCTTGATTGCGTCGTACTACCTGGGGACCGCAGCGGGCGGAACCATTGTTTTGATCGCCGCAGCCATCTTCTTTGTGACCTATGTACTGGGGCATGCCGGCGGAAAGAGCCGTGTGGGTTGATTCCTGTAGAAATCATGATGCCACATGCCGTTATCCTCTAAGGGGGTAGCGGCATGTGGCTTTTTGCACGGAAATTGACACGATTTCTTTTCCAGTGCGATGCAAGGAGGCACATGGAAAAGGGATTCCCACAGATGGATGAAAATTCCTTATGGAAGTTTGGAAAGCGCAGTGGACAGGGAAATCGGAGAAAGGACGGTCCACAGCAGTATATCGGAAAGGAAGGGGGAAGTATGCCGGCGGGCATGCCCAGCAAGGGGTGCCGCCGAGGGGAAGTCCGGCGCAACACTTAGAAGCGCCGTACCCATGTTGGAGAACGTCCTTCCTTTCTATAACATATTAAGGATAGAAAAATGGGAAATGCCCGGGGCCCTTCTGCAGAAGGGGGCTCCCCGGGCATTTCCGTTTGGCAATGGGTATATGCAATCGCTTATTTGCGCTTGTACTTGGAAAGGTCGATGGCCACAGCGACAGCGATGATGATGCCTTTGATAATCTGCTGCCACATCGGGCTGATGCCGATGAACTGCAAGCCATACTGGATAACGGTGAAGATCAACACGCCGCTGACGATGCCGCCGACGGTACCGATACCACCGTTCAACGATACGCCGCCGACCACGCAAGCTGCGATGGCGTCTGTTTCATAGCCGTCGCCGTAGTTGTTCGTTGCACCTGCGGTTCTGGCTGCTTCCAGGACGCCGCCGACGCCGTACATGAAGGAAGCGAGGATGAAGATCAACATGATGGTCTTGAATACGTTGACGCCGGAAACGACAGCCGCTTCACGGTTGCCGCCGATCGCGTAAACGTCCTTGCCAAAGGTGGTCTTATTCAGGATAAACCAAATGGCAATGGTGAAGAAGACAGCGATCGGGACCAAAATCGAAATTCTGCCAAACAGCTTGGTCTGGCCAAGTGCGGAGAAGTCCGGACGGATACCGCCGATCGGCTGGGAGCTGTTCGGAGGCATATCGAAATACAGGGAACATGCGCCGTAGATCATAACCTGCGTTGCCAAGGTCGCAATAAAGGGATGCATGTCATACTTTGCAACCAGGAATCCGTTCAATGCGCCGAACAGCATGCAGGCGAGGATTGCCGCAATAATCGGCAGGAATACCGGCAGCTGCGGGAGATTCGGATAGAAGCGGTTCGCATAGGTAGCCGTCTGCAGCATGGAGGTGGAAACAACTGCCGCCAAGCCGACCATACGGCCTGCGGACAGGTCCGTACCGGCGATCAGGAGGGCGAAGCAGATGCCCAGTGCGATGATCAGTCTTGTGGAGGACTGCGTCAAGATATCCAGGATGACCTGAATCTGCATGAAACGGGGCTCAATGAAGCAGATGACAATAACCAGTACCAGCAATGCCAGCATAATGGCGTTATTCGTCAAGAAATTCTTTGCGGTTCTTGTCGAAAAGAAGACTTCCGGGTTGAGGCGATGCCCCCGTACAATTTGGAAAATACCGTAAATGACGGCAGCTATGCCGATGCCTACAATAAACCAGGGCAAATCAAATGTTTTTTCCGCATCCAAGACAAACGAAAAGATGACGCCGAGAATAGCCAGCACAATACCGGCGCCAATAAAAATAGTCGCATATTGCTTGCGCGGGATGCTCTTCGCGTTTTGCATAATTGATGTTCCACTCCTTACATAAATTTCGTAGCCAGGCGCATAACCGAAACGGAGTCCGCCTCCTCGCGGTCCAGGAAGCCCGTCACGCGGCCTTCGCACATGACCATCACGCGGTCCGCCATGCCCAGCAATTCCGGCATCTCCGAGGAGATCATGATGATCGACTTGCCTTCTTTAATCAAGTCGTGCATGATCGTATAGATCTCGTATTTCGCACCGACGTCGATGCCGCGCGTCGGTTCATCCAGGATCAGGATGTCCGGATGCGTCAAGAGCCACCGCGCAATCAGAACCTTCTGCTGGTTGCCGCCCGACAGGTTCTGCATCAATTCCTTCATGCTCGGCGTCTTGGTGTGCATGCTCTCATTGGATTCCTTTGCCGCCTTAAAGCGCTTGCCTTCCTGCAAGACGCCGTGCTTTGCAAAACTCCTCTGCGCCGCAAT
>NZ_JADMOD010000028.1:0-7416 GCF_015558525.1 Anaeromassilibacillus sp. D41t1_190614_C2
GCACGGCGTCTTTTCGCGCCTACGGCGGACGCACGGCGTCTTTTCGCGCCTACGGCGGACGCACGGCGTCTTTTCGCGCCTACGGCGGACGCACGGCGTCTTTTCGCACCTACGGCGGACGCACGGCGTCTTTTCGCGCCTACGGCGGACGCACGGCGTCTTTCGCACCTACGGCGGACGCACGGCGTCTTTTCGCGCCCACGGCGGACGCACGGCGTCTTTTCGCGCCTACGGCGGACGCACGGCGTCTTTCGCGCCTACGGCGTTCCCTAAGAAGGCAAACCGCAAAGAGTTTGCTTTCCGCTCCACAGGGGAAGCTCTACGCAAGCGAGCGAGTCGCTTTATAAAAAGCAAGAAGGGGGAAATCCACGGTTCCCGCACAGCCGGTTGAAAATAGCGGTGGAAAACACAAAAGGGCCCAGCCTCGGGAAAACTCCCGGGCTGGGCCCTCGTTGGTTATGGGGAAGATGCCTTCCCTTTCCTTTTAAATTAGCCGATTGTCACTGCACAGTGCTTGACAGGACGTGCAACGTCTTACGCGCCTACGGCGTCCGTCTACGAAAGCACTTAGCCAATCGTCACCGCACAGTGTTTAACTGGGGCATTGCCCGGCAGGGTCGTATAAACGCCCGTGCTCTGGCCCGGCGTGCCGATCGCATAGACTCTATAATAGTAGTCGTTGCCGACCTTCGCCACGAACTGGGTCTTCAGCACATCGCCGTTGCCGACTGTGAAGCTCGGCGTCAGGTTGTTGCCGTTGACCACCGTCATCTTGAAGCAGTATGCGCTGCCTCTCTTGAGCGTGAAGTCCACGGTCGTGTCGCTGCGCACGCTGGCGTTCACAACGTTCTGGCCTGCGGCCACAACGCCTGCTGCGCCGTATGCGTTGCCGATGTTGGCGGACGTGCTGCCGGAACCCTTATTGTTGCTGGTGTTCCGGTCTGCCAGCACGAGGTTTTCCTTCGCTTCCTTGGCGCTGTAGTAGACCGCTGCATACTCCTCGCCGGTTGCATTGGCGTCTTCCACCGTTGCACGGAGCAGGTTGATCTGCGCCTGCATCGCCGCCGCACTGGACGCGGTGTACTTGGTGAGATCGAGCTGTTCCAGCTCGGAAAGCAGTTCGAGAAGCTCTTCCTTGCTTGGGATCTTACGCAGGTCCGCGAGCACCTTCGCAAGCGCTTCTGCCGCTGCGTCGACCTCTGCCTGGGTGGCGGATGCGTCGTCCATCACAGCCTGGGCCGCGTCAATAGCATTGCGCAGGGTTTCTTCGCTGCCCTCGACATATTTGTCGATCTCTTCCATCACCAGGTTTGCCTGTGTCAAAACGGCGTTCAAGCTGCTCTTATCCGCTGTGCGGCTCAAAGCGAGCATAGCGTCATAGAGATCCTGCCATGCCTTTTCCACATCGACCGCCAGGGCGTCGTTGCCGTCGTCATAGACGTCCTTCGCCGCATCCAGGGCCGCCTGGAAGGCTTTCACCGTCTCGCTGGTGAATTCATCGGTGTCGATGCTCTCCGCCAGGTCGATCAAGTAGCCCAGTTCGGTCAAATCGCCCTTTTCGAACGACAGATAGTGCAGGGCGTCGAGCAGATCCGACCAGGCCTCGTTGACCTCTGCCTGGGTAGCGGATGTATCGTCATAGACCTCTTTCGCGTTCTCCAGGGCCCGATCGACCGCCTTCTGAACGCTCTCGACTGCATTTGCATATTCGTCGCCGCCGACCAGCTCTTCTGCGATGGAGATGGTCTGCGCCAATACGGACTTGTTTACAAGGTCAAAGGTAAAGGACAGGTTGGAATTTTCATCCGGCACCGTGTACGTATAGGTCACGCTGTCCGAAGTGAAGTCCACCGGCTCCCCGTTCACATACGCGCCCACAAAGGTGCTTCCCTCGCGGGACGGCGTAAAGGTAAAGGTGACCGGCGTACCCGCCTCAATGTTGGCCGCATAGATGCCGGCAGCATCCACAATGGGTTCTACATCGCTGGTAACCACGAGGTCCACACCGGCGCTGTAGCCCACCGTCAGCATACGGGACTGGCGGGCAAATTCCGCGACAACGGTGACGTCCTCATTCGGCATCACAAAGCGGTTGTTCTCAATCGGGACAAGTTCGCCGTCCGCTGTGCGGTATGCCAGCGAAACCAGATGGTAATTCGGGTCCGGCTCGACAAACACGTCCACCGTCTCCCCTGCGTTTGCACTGCTGCGGGTGAGCTTGACCGAACCGCCTTCCGCTTCTTCCGCTGCAATGCTGTAAACCTCGTTCAGCATGATCGCTGTAATGCTGAAGTTGCCATACCGTTCTCTGGTTACAGACCGGTTGTAAATGCGCACATTTACATCCTCTGCGGAGCGATACGTGAGCGTAAACATTCCGTACTCCGTCGGCTCGAGGACTTCATACGCATAGGAAGCCGTCTTATCGCCGGAGGTCATTTCCACGACCATATCGGAATGCCAGTTGCCGATGGTGATCTTCGCCTCGTGGCGGTTTTCGCCGCCCGGCAACGTAAAGCTGACGCCGTTGTCCACGTCTTCCACGACCAGGTAAGGCTTCTGGTTCTCCATGCTCGCGGTCGGCGTGCCGTCCGTGAAGGAATACACGGTGTCGTATTCGCTGTTGTTCACGCGGTGCGGGGCCTTTTCGGTATCAAAGATGGTGAAATCCTTGATGGAAGGCTCCACATTCTTGCGCTCATAGGCCGCTTCGCCGTCCACGCTGTTGAACAGCATCCAATCCTTGCCGCCCTCTTCCGTCAGGTTGATGGAATCCGGGAGCGTATTGGTAAAGCGGATGTTGAAATCATTGTCAATGACCTCGGGCTCGTCCACCTCCGGCGGCTGCTCGCCCGTGTCGGCCAAGGTGACGGCGCCCAGCGCAATGCTGCCGCCGACATCGATGGAAGCGAGGGACTCGTTCATGACCATCCGGACTTCCACGGTGCTCTCCGGATCTTCCGCCCAGTAGTCAATGCCGATCTTCTGGACATCCCATCCGCTCGAATTGCCGTACGTTGTGGTGTAGCGCACTTGCCCGTCGATGAGCAGCTGCACTTCGCAGATGGCACTCCAGGAACCTGCATAGATGTTCACATGCTGCACCGTGCCGGCCGTCGGCAGGTTAAACGCAAAGCCAGCCTGTCTTTCCGGGCCGCGGCAGGTGATCGCCCACTGATTCTTCGGCTGGGTGCCTTCGGCCGCATCGCTGGCGGTAAAGCTCAGCTGCATATCCTTGGCGACGTCCACCGCGTAAGGCGTGTCGTCGGACACCAGGCGGTGGAAATTCGTGATAACCGTTTCGGTATTCTTCTTGGCGTAGTCATCGGCATACTTTGTCGGGAACTGCGCCCAATCGGTTGTGCCCTCTGCGGTGAGGTCAACGGTCGTGCCGGAGGCATTTTCCGTTGTCCCAACTGCGTAATCGTTGGACGGTTCCGGGATCTCCCCGTCGGTCTCCGCCAGCGTTACAGCCGGGAGGCCGACGCTGCCGCCAGGGCCGCCCGTGTTGGACGTGACAAGGATCTGGCGGACGAGGAGCTCGTCGCTCGGGTCCATCAGCTTATAATCAAGGCTGATCTTGCGCACATCCCAACCGTCGCTTCCACCATAGGTGGCCGTGTACATCACGCTGCCGTTCACCAGGACTTCCACGCGCGTGGTGGCGTTCCAGGAGGAAACATACAGGTTCGCGTGCTGCATCTTATCGCTGTAAGGGAGGTTAAACTCAAAGCCCGCTTTGCCCTCTTCACCGCGGGAGGTGATGCAGGTCTGGCTGGTCGGCTGCGTATCCTTTGCGTCGGTAGCCGTGTAGTACAAAGGCATATCGACGGCGTGGTCAATCCCGCCTTCCACCAGACGGCGCAGGCCGGAGATGGTGTTTTCGGTATCCTTTCTTGCGTAGACATCCACATCGTCTGCGTTGAACTGCGCCCAGTCCTTGGTGCCCTCTGCGGTAAGGTCGATGGTGGTGCCCATCGCGGAGGTCATCATGCCGGATACATACGGCTTTTCGTCGTATGCCAGGGACAGGACGGTCACATTCTCAACGATCTTTACAGTCTCGCCCTCATACGTGGCCAGAATCGTCAGCTCGCCGCTTTGATCCGGCTGCGGCTGGGTGGGGCACACCACAGAACCGTTGTCCATCAGGCCGGTGTCCTGGCCGTTCATGGTGCTGGTAAAGGTAAATGTGGTGCCGTAGATGGGGCCGGTGACGTCAAAATTCAGGGATCTGTACAAAGCGTCAAATCCGGTGTTGCCATTCAAAATGGTGTCACGGGCGGCCTCGTAGTCGGCATAGGCACGCTCACGCGCGGAGCGCGGCGACTCTTCGGGGACTTCGCTGACGACCTCGCTCAGGGCGCCTTCCACGCCGTCCTTCACGCCGGAAACCGCCACATAGTAGCGCTTATAGTTGTCCAATCCCTCGATCACATAGGGGAGGGTATCGGCCGTACGCACGTCGGACAGGTTTGCACGGTCTTCGCCGACATAGATCTTGTAGCTGTCGAACGCATCCGTGTTATCCGCCGAAACGGTGATGGTCTGGTTGCCAGCCGCGAGGGAAACATTCTCCACATCTGCCGGCAGCGGCTCGCCGCCGTCTTCGAGGATGATTCCCTTGATGGAGACGGAACCCGATCCCTTGGAGGCGCGCTCCGCCTCATACTGCACCAGCAGATGGCGGTCTTCGTCGCCGCCCGCGCGGTACGGGATCTCCACCACATAGGTGCTCTCTTCTTCACCGCCATACAGCGTGCGGCTTACGCGCGGGGAGCTGGCGTCGGACAAAGCGGCCGTCAAGGTGGCGGTCGTATTCTGCACGCCTACGATCAGCTTCACGGTCTTGCTCTCATTGGTCGCCGGGACCGTAAACATAAAGCCTTCCTCGCCGAGCGAATAGGCGCCCTTGGTCAGGCTCTGCGCGCCGGAGAAGCCGAGGGCTTCCATCTCTGCGCTGGTGGAGAGTTCCACCGGGCTTTGGCTGCTGTCCGCACGGAAGCCAACCGTGTTGACATTTGTAATCAGCCCAGCCTTCTTGCCGGCCTGATACTGGAGGCCGTCATCGATGGATTCGTCGGTCTCGGTGCTGAAAACGACATAATCCGCTGCGTTGGCGTCGAGTGCTTCTTTCGTCAAGGAAGCGTCGTCCGCCTGGAACGGATGCGCGGCCGCGCTCAAATACGGCTCTGCCTCATCCTCCACGCCGTCGATGTGGTAGTTGGTGGTGCCCGCCGGGACATCCAACGTGACCTCTACGTCGCCGTTGAGCACGTGCAGGGTGACCGGTTCAGTCGCTGTAACGGTGATATCCGCCGGGGATTCCGACCCGGTGCGCTCCTCCATGGAGAGGGAAACGCGGACGGGCTGCCCGTCGTGGCACATATACAGATTGCTGATACCATTTTCCTCGGTCAAACGGAGATCCCAATTCACCGTGTTTTCCGGGGCGTTCAGGTCAATGCCCAGGATGTCCTCGATGATGACGCCGATGGCCAGCGCGCCCGTCCAACCGACAAAGTTGCTGCGGGCGGGGTCGCCCTGGCGGGTATATTCGCTGGAATAGTTCTCCCAGAACGTAGCGCTGCCGATCACGGAATCGGTCTTGCCCGCCTGGTAGACGTCCGAGAGGGCCTCCAGATGGCGGAGCGCCTCCCCAAAGGCCAGCTCACGGTAGCCGTAATACTCCAGGCCCTTGATGTACTGGAACGAAGACGGCGCCCAAACCGCACCGTTCCAATATTTGCCGGTGGGATAGAAGGACGGCCAGTCATAGGTAACTGTGGACAGGCCCTGCGGACGGAACATTTTTTCGGAGTTCAACGCATAGTTCCTGACCATCGCGTCGGCGCGTTCCGGCGTCGCCACGTGTGCGGACAGCGCCCACAGGCCGGTCGGGGTGGGAACGTTCGTGAACTGCTGGTCTTTATCCAGGTTGAAATAGAACTGCCCTTCTTCGGACCAGAGCTTTTCGTTGATCAGGGCCGTGAGGTCCTCATACTCCTTCTGGAAGCGCTCCTCCGTCTCTGTATCGCCGATCTCATGGGCGATCTTGGCGATGTAGTAGGCGGACTGCGCCTGCTGGATGCTCAGGTCGTTGTACGTCTGTTCCTTTGAACCATAGTCTTGGTTCGGTGTGTTGTCAAAGCCGTTGGCCAGGCCGGTGGTCTTGCCATACAGCCCATTGTCCATCAAGCGCGTGCGCTTGATAAAATCGAAGTGGGAGACAATGCGCTCCAAGACGGTCTTCCCATCGATCACCTTGGTAAAGCGCGATTTATCCCCATGCACCTGATACTGCTGCCATTCGGCCCAGGCAAACAGGGGCGGGTTGACGGAAAGCGGATCGTCGTATCCGCCATTGTAGCTGGCATTCTCGCCCGTGATCTCGCTGATCTCACGCGCGATGAAGCCGTCGTCCGGCTGGCCGGGATTATCGACCTGCCAATAGTAGAAATTGTCCATTGCTTGCAGAGTGGGGAACTGATGGATGCCGTATTTGTCAAACATCATCATCAGCAGCGTATCCCACACAAAGATCATATCGCTGAACGCTTCGTCCACATAGTAGGGCTCCTCCGGGTTGAGGACTGCTCTTGCTTTGCGGATGTTGCTCTTGTGGGATTCCCAGGCTGCATCGTAAAGCTCTTCCCATTCCGGGTGCTCGGCAAAATGCACCTTCGGGAGATCGGCCATATCGATCTCATACCCGCCGGCTACAATTTCCGGTTCCCGGGCCGCGCCCATAGCTGTCCCAAACGGGATCGACGTCAGCAGGATGGCCGCCGACAGGCAGAGCGCAAGCACCTTTTTTAGTCTCTTCATTTTCTCCTCCTTGATTATTAGGATGGTTTTCCCCATCCCAACCTTTCCTTCTGTGTTGCCTCTGATACCGCCCCTCCTTTCTCCACGGGCAACTACCGTCCTAAAAAGTTTACCTTTTTGAGTGAATCATTAAAGCGTACTTTTAATTATTCGCAATAATACATTACAATGATAGCGAATCACAAAAAGAGGGTCAACAGAAAAACTGGACAAAATTTTAAGGTTATTTTGTACACACCATCCTATAATTTGTTTGAAATCATTATAATATAATTTATAACAAAATACTGAAATAAACTCTATTGAATAAATGATTCCAAATTCCAAAGAAAAGCAGTCATTTTTACAGACCTCCGGTCAGGACGCAGGCACGCAGTGCCTCTCGCGGACGCGCAGCGTCTTTCGCGGGCACACTGTGCCTCTCGCGCCTACGGCGGACGCACGGCGTCTTTTCGCGCCTACGGCGGGCACACAGTGCCTTTCGCGCCTACGGCGGACGCGCAGCGTCTTTTCGCGCCTACGGCGTCCCCTAAGGAAGCAAACTGCGAAGAGTTTGCTTTCCGCTCCATATGGGAAGGCCCTACAGAA
>NZ_JADMOD010000029.1:0-6675 GCF_015558525.1 Anaeromassilibacillus sp. D41t1_190614_C2
CGGCAACCGTCTTCGCAACGCTCAAAGCCGCCTTAAAGGCCGCCACGCTGCGGTCGGTGTAGCCGTCCAGATCCTTCCGCTCCATCTCGGCGATCAGCTTGTTCAGCTCATCTCTGCTCGGGATCTTGCGCAGGGCTGCCATCGCTCTCGTCAGGGCCTCGGCCTTTGCATCCACGTCGGCCTGGCCGGCATTCGCATTCGCGAGCAGTTCTTCCGCCTCTGCCAGCACGCTCTTGAAGGTATCGAACGCCTCATCCTGGATATAGTCGTCCGGATCGAAGGTGTTCGCTTCGTCCACCAAGCTTTGCAGCGCGCTCATATCCGCACGGAAGTCCAACTTTTCAATCGCTGCCTGCAAGTTGTCATATGCCTCGTCCACGTCCGCCTTCAGCGGGTTCTCCTCGGCATAGACGTCCTTCGCCGCGTCGAGCGCTTCCTCGAAGCCCTCGGTCGTGCCCGGCTTGAACTCGTCCAGGCGCTCCGCCAGCTGCTCCGCGATGTTGATCAGCGGCAGCAGGACTTCCTTGTCGCCCGCTTCGAATTCCAAGAGGTGCATCGCATCCAGCAGGTCGCTCCACGCCTTGTTGACCTCTTCCTGGTTGGCGTTCGCATCGTCATAAACGGTCTGCGCATTCTCCAGGGCATTCTCGAAGAACTCCTTCGCCTCCGGCACCAGGCCGTCGATCACGTCCTGCGGCACGGCGTTGGCCTGCTCCAGGACAGCTCCCAGGATGCTCTTATCCACGCTTGTGAACGTGAAGCGCAGGGTCGTGCTTGCATTCGGCATGGTGAAGGTGTACGTGCAGCCGTCCGCTGCAAACTCGATGTCCTCGCCGTTGAGCTGCGCTCCGGAGAATCCATCCTTGGTCGGGGTAAAGGTGAAGGTCAGCTCTTCGCCCGGCTGTACCTTTGCACCATAAATTGCATCGGAGGAGATGATTTCCTCTGCATTGCCCTCGACGCTCATGGATGCGTTGCCGCTCCACTGTACCGTCAGCAGCTGCGGTTCGGCCGGTGTCCGGTCTTTCGCAAAGTCCGCCGTCAGGATGACGTTGTTGGCGGGCATGGTGAAGTTCAGTTCCGGGGAAACACGCTGCTCGGAGGTCAGCGTCAGGCCGACGGTGCTCCAACCGGTGAAGTGGTAGCCTTTGGGGGCGTCGTTTGCGATAACCGTTACATCGTCGCCTTCCTTGAGGCCCGTGCTTTCGCCGGACACGGTAGCGTTGCGGGTCAGCACCACATAGGTGTCGTCTTCCTCTACCGGCGGCTCATAGCTGGTGTCGTATACTTCCAGCTCATAGATGCTGGCGCCCCATTCGTCCCAAAGTTCGGTGGCCTGCATCTTCACATAACGGCCGGAAACATCGGTCAGGTCAAATTCCTGCGAATCGTTGCCTGCCCCGCTGGCAGCCGTTGTCGTGTACTCGGCGATCTTCGTGAATTCAACGCCGTCGTCGGATACTTGAATCTCATAGGATTGGGGTGCATGCTCCCAAGAGATGCGCAGGTAGCCCAGATCCTGCACTTCGCCCAGGTCGACCTGGAACCACGGCTGGGACGCTGGGTCAACCGAACCGGTCGCCCAACGGGTTGACATCAGGCCATCCACTGCGCCTGCAGGGCTGTTTGCGTCGCTTTCGGTATTCGAAGCCTCGGCGGGCATTCCTACCGCCAAGTGGTCGATGGGATTCTCCTCGCGCAGGCTGTCGGTCTTGAGCGCCAAGTTCAGCAGGCGGGTTGCCGCCGCTTCCAAAGTCGCGCGGTCCAACGTGCCCGCATTGACTGCATTGACCAATGCGCTGGAGTCGCCGCTCGGCATTTTGACGTCGCCGCCGGCCTGTACTTCTTTGACGATATTGGAGTCGTTGCCCCAGTCCGTCATAAATACGCCGTCATAGCCCCATTCGCCGCGTGCAATATCGTTCATCATGGGTTCCAGTTCCGCGGCCTTGGTGCCGTTGACGAAGTTGTAAGAGGTCATGATGGACCACGGGTCTGCCTCTTTGATGACCATCTCAAAGGCTTTGAGATAGATCTCGCGCATTGCGCGGGCGGAAATCACGCTGTTGGAGGCCAGGCGGCTGTACTCGGTGGAGTTCACCGCAAAGTGTTTCACAGCCGTCGCTACGCCCACCGACTGGATACCGCGGGTCACCGCAGCGCCCAATTTGCCGGTGAGGTAGGGGTCTTCGGAATAATACTCAAAGTTACGCCCGCCCAACGGGTTGCGCTGGATGTTGATGCTGGGGCCCAGGATGCAATTCACATCATAAGCTTTGATATCCTTGCCGAAGGCCAGACCGTAATCTTCGCACAGCTCTTCGTTCCAAGAGCTCGCCATGATGTTCGTGGAGGGCCAAGCGATCGGTGTAGTGATGTCGTTCAAACGGACGCCCGTCGGGCCGTCCGCGGTCTGCACGCCGGGGATGCCCAGGGAGGGGATGTTGCCAATCGAACCGGTATTGGTGTTGGGGGCTACATTCCCTTGCCCGCTTCCCAGGGTGGCCAATTCATTGATCGTAAGCTGGGAAACAAACTCGTCCATCAGTTCCGGGTTCTCGGCCACGTCTTCAAAGGTGACCGGGACTTTTGCGGCGGCTTCGAGGACATTGTTGGCAGCTGCAAACGCCTTAGCCGCGCGGACTTCTACCTTTTCAAAGGTGATGTAATCGATATTCGGGAAGGCTGCGATCTGGGATTCGATGGTGAGCGTCGCTTCGCCGCTGGGCAGGATCACCGTCAAGGGTTCCAGATCCACAAAGTTGTAATAGGTGTTTCCAGAGATGGCCGTGTTCTTGAAGGAGATCCCCTCGTCGAAGGCCTGGGTGATATTGTTGATCAGGAAGGTGGCCGTGGTGTTCAGCGCGGTCTCGCCGACCGCCGCGTAATGGACGACCATGCGGTAGGTTCCGGTCTCTTCCACGTTCAGCTTATAGTTCGCACGGGAACCGGCGCGCATGTTGGACAGGCATCTGCCGGGCTGGCCCTGGCCGTCGTCCTGGAAGTCCTCATAGCGCACGCCGGAGGAGGCGTCCACATAGTCTTCGCCCTCCACCTTGCCGATGCCGCTGGCGGGGATGTTGTGAACCACGTCTGCATCGTTGTCGCGCTCCAGGGTAAAGCTGTCCCACTGGATGTCCGCATCGGATTTGCTGGTCAAATCAAAGGAGATGTCACCGGTGGGGATGCCAACCTGGAATGCAACGGTCTCCAGGCCGCTGCCGCTTTCCAAAACTACGGAGTCGTCAATGCCCACCTGGCCGACGCCTACAAATACATCCAGCACGTCGTTGAGCTTGACCGCTTCGCCGTTGTTGGTGTAGGCGAACTTGAGCAGGTACTTGCCGCCCTTGGTCACCTGCAGCTGGTAGGACACGGTCTCGTTTGCGGGGATGGACAGCATGCCGTCCGTCTCCGTGACGCCCGCGCCGGCGGACTTATAGTTTTCCATTTCCGCCTGGTTTGCAACGTCGTCTTTGATATTGATCTGGCCAGGGATATCGATGACTTCGAGCTCCTCATAGGTGCCGTCCGCCAAAAGGCGCTCGTTCAGCATGGTATCCAGCTGGGTCAGGTCTTCGTCGATGACGCGCATCTCCGGCTGGTTGTAGGTATAGACCTGGCGGGTGCCGGCGTCCTGGATGGAGTTGCCGACATAGATGTTGTAATCGCCGGCCTCCAACAGCCACGCGTTCTTATGGCCCGTCACGCCCGTATCGTCGAAGCTCGCCATATCGGAGATCGGGAAGGTCATGGTCAACGTCTGGCTCTCGCCGGGCTCCAACAGGCCGGTCTTATCGAACGCGGCCAGGACCTTGCCGGGCTTGCCCAAAACGGCCTCGCCCGTGCCCATCTGGGGCGCGCTGTAATAGACCTGCAGGACCTCCTTGCCGGAGTAGAAGTCGCCCACGTTGGTGACCGTGGCGGTTACCTCGATGTGGGTGCCCACCTGCTCGGCGGATACATCCGAAATTTCAAAATCCGTATAGGACAGGCCGTAACCGAAGGGATAGCGGACCGTCTCATACTCGGGATCAAAGGTCTCAAAGTAGCGGTAACCGGTGAAGATATCTTCGGTATATTTCTGCGTGGTGCTGCCGCTGAATTCGTCGGCGGGATATGCGTCAAAGCTCTTGGCCACGGTCTCGGTCAGTTTGCCGGAGGGGGTGACCCTGCCGGAGAGGATATCGCCGACGTAATTGCCGCCTTCCTGTCCGCCGTAACCCATGAAGACCAGGGCGTCAATGCCCATATCCTCCACAAACTCCATATCGGCCACAACGCCGTTGTTATATACCACGGTGACCTGATCGAAGTATTTGGTGACCAGCTCAAGCATCTTCGTCTCGTCGTCCGTCAGGAGCCAGCCGCCCTTGTTGTTCTGCATGTCGTTGTTTTCGCCCACGATGCGCCCAATGACCACAACGGCCTTGTTGTTGCGCTCGCTGGCTTCCTTGACCATCTCTTCGTCCAGAGGCATCTCGGGGAAGAAACGGTCGCTGGTATAGATGATCTCTTCTTTCTTATTTGCCGGGTCGTTACACCAAGTCTCATAGACCTCTGCCAGGGTCTCGTCCACATTGACGCCCACGTTGCGCAGGCCGTCCAGCACATTGACCTCATAGGCGGGGTTCATGTAGGCTGCGCCCAGGCCGCCGCGGATGGTATCAATCTGCATACGGCCAAATACCGCCACCTGGTCGTTCTCCGTCAGGGGAAGGGTTTCGTTCTCATTTTTCAGGAGGATCACGCCCTCGTCGCCGATCTGCCGGGCAAACTCGATGCGCTCTTCCATCAGGTCAAAGCGTCCGCTCTCGTCCCGCTCCGTCGGGAAGCTCACGGTGAAGGGGTCCAGCGTCCAGCTCTCTTCGCCGTTGGTCAGGGTCAGGACATAGCGGTCCTCCACCCACGATACATTGGCAACCGTATCGCCAAGGGTGATCTTTTCCTGGGCAATCTCTGTGGCTGCCGCTGCGACGGCGTCCTCATCGGCATAGTCCGCAGAGGGCACCAGCACCCTTCCGCCGACCTGCTTCTTGGCCAGGCGCAGGTACTCGCTTTCATCCGCAGGGTTGACCGTCACGACACAGGTCACTTGGAGGTTTGTGCCGCTGACCGAACCCAGGACCTCAAAAGTCCCCACCTGGTTGTAATTGGAAGCCGGGATGGGGTTCCACGTCACTTTGACGTCGGACTGCTTGCCGTCTGCATAGGTCGCGGTCACCTTTTCGGGCAGCACGGGGGCGGTCCCGATGACGGTTTCCGCCGTCGTGTCTTCGAGCGCGGTGATGATGTTGCCCGCGTCCCGGACCTCCATCTCATAAATGGAGCACGGGTAGCCGGTGGCGCCCTTGTCGATCGTCAATTTCAGATACCGGCAGGTCTGCGCGATGGTGATCGGGGTCTCATCCGGCTGAGAACTGGGGGTATCGTGGAATACGGTGGTGTACTCCGCGTCGTCGTCCGAAATCTGGATGGAATAGTCGCTGGCATACGCGGCTTCCCAAGTGATAATCAGGGAGCCGATCTCCTGGGGCTCTCCAAAATCAAATTTGATCCACTGGCTTCCGGTGGACGTCGCCGCCCAGCGGGTGGACTTGTCTCCATCGACCAGATATGCGATTGGGCCCGTCGGTTCCCCATTTGCCATGTGGTCCGAATCTTCCGAACTGCAAGTGATCGTTGCATCCGCCAACACATTCCCGGCGGTGCTCACTTCAACAGCGCGGCTGCCAGAGGCAGTTTGCTCGGCCGCACCTGCGGGGATGGCGCTAAATGACACGATCGTTGCCGCGAGAAGCAACGCAATCATTTGTCTGACTCGTTTCATTTTCTCTTTTCTCCTCCTAAAAACTTCCTACCTGTAAAGCCCGCTGAACCGGCAAATCTGGCTTATCCTATAGGCGGCGGGGAAAGCGGCCTATAGCACAACCAAACCATGGCGGTCGAGCTTCCCTTTACAGTACACAACTTGGCGGGGACCTCCCGCCTGCTCAATTCTGCCGCTCAATGCCAATCCGGAGACGGTCCCACCTCCTTTTGTTAACTGAAACCTCCATATCAGTTAACATATTTATTGAATGTAACTATCGGTAAAATTAAAGCAGATTCTATCATTAATATCAATAGAAATGGGGCATATAATGAAAAATTTTTTACAATATTGTATAAATAGCTCTTAGATATCCCAAACCCTTTAAATACTATGCCGCTAAATATGTTTTCCGTAAAAATTTAGCGGCCTATTGTTTTTATCTGCAAACACTTTTTGCTAGTAGTTAAAAAAGGCCAATTCCAAACAGAAGGCCCCGCTTCGGATTTCCCAAAGCGGGGCCCTCTGTTGATGGAGGAAAAAGATCTGGTTTTATATGGACGGTCCAGCCGGCGGCTGGCTTTGCCCCGCCCTATGTCTCCCAGGGGCGCCTGGCGCCCCGTTTCCTACCGTTCAAAACGGCTGGAAGGGTTTCCCGTTTCCCACCGTTTGAGGGACTGCCCCCAGGGGCCTATCAGCGCTCCTCTTTTTTGCGGGAACTGTGCGGGATAACCATCACTGCGCCTGCCATGGCCAAAAGCGCCATACCGCTGGCTGTAAACAGCATGGTGCCCATGCCGCCGGTGTGCGGGATCTTGCTGTTCGCAAACTTGACGTTGACAACATTGGGTTCGATACCCGCT